>NZ_JAMJPH010000019.1:0-99517 GCF_023554635.1 Nocardioides bruguierae | reverse complement strand
CAGATCGCCGCCGAGCTCAACGCCCGTCCTCGCAAGACACTGAAGTGGCGCACCCCCGCGGAGGAACTCGACGCACTACTGTCGGGCGAGTCAGATCCACCTGTTGCGACGACAGGCTGAATCCACCGCCCCTTGGACAGCCGTTTCGTCGCGCACTATCGGCGGGCGGGTGTGGGCCCAGGCGTACGTTCGGCGGCATGACCGCCCCCGCTGAGCCCGGCACCCCGACCGGCACCGACGGCCTGCCCGAGACCGGCGCCGCCGTCGTCCACGCGTGGGGGCCCGACGCCGACGTGCTGGCCGTCGCCCGGCGCACGGTCGGCAACGTGCTGGCTGCCCTTCCGGGCGCGCGGCTGGAGGTCGTCGTCCAGGGCGCGGCCGTACTGCCGGCCCTCACCGACGACGCGACCCTGACGGCGCTCGTCGCGGCGTGCGCCGACCCGCGCGTGAGCGTCGTGCTCTGCGCGAACAGCCTGGCCGGGCAGGGGCTGGAGGTCGCCGAGGTGCCGGCGCCGCTGGGTGTCGTCGGCTCCGCGCTCGCTCACTGCGCCCGACGCCAGTGGGCCGGGTGGGCCTACCTGCGCCTGTGAGCCCCGACGGGTCGGGACGCGATCAGCCGCCGGTGAGCAGCCGGTCCCCGAGGTCGGTGCGCCGGTAGAGCACGAGCCGACCGTGGCGGGCCGAGGTGAGCAGGCCGGCCGCTCGCAGCGCCCGCAGGTGCTGGTTGACCGCGGAGGTGGTCACCCCCGAGCGCAGCCCCAGCTCCGAGGACGAGGCGGGCTCGGCCAGCGCCACGAGCAGCTCGGTCCGCGTGGGGCCGAGGAGGGCGCTGACGGCCTCGTGCTGCCCGTCGTCGAGCTGCCGGGCTCGCTCGCCCTCCCACAGCGTCCCGACCCCACGGGCCGGGTACTGGAGCAGGGGCGCCTCGGCGACCGAGATGGGCGCGGTGACGCCGAGCGTGAAGGTGCTCGGGACCAGCGTGAGGCCCTCGCCGGAGGTGGCGCGCTCGGCGGTGTGGCCGCCGCGCAGCTGCACGCGCACCAGGTCGCCCTCGAGCCGGATGCGGGGCGAGAGGTCCTCGAAGACCGCCGGCAGGCCGCC
Source organism: Nocardioides bruguierae (assembly GCF_023554635.1). Classification (NCBI taxonomy): domain Bacteria; kingdom Bacillati; phylum Actinomycetota; class Actinomycetes; order Propionibacteriales; family Nocardioidaceae; genus Nocardioides; species Nocardioides bruguierae. The sequence continues at coordinate 98,416 of NZ_JAMJPH010000019.1, read as the reverse complement.
CTGGGCGAGCCGGCGGCCGCGATGGACGACGTCGGCCTCCAGGACGGTGCGCACCCGTGGCCACCAGGGCTCGAGGCAGACCCGCCCGTACTCGGCGAGCGCGGCCACGATCCGGTCGCGGGTCACCGCCGGGTCGCCGCGCAGCGCGGGCGGCAGGCCGTCGCGGTGCACCTCGGCGAGGTCCTCGGCGACGACGTCCGGGTCGAGCGCAGCCATCCGGCCGAGCTCGTCGTCGAGCCGGGTGAGGGGGGAGTGGGGTCGGGGGGTGAGGAAGTCGGGCAGCGACAGCCGCTCGTTGGTGAGGGCCAGCAGCAGGTCGGTGTCGAGGCCGCTGCGCAGGGGGATCGTGCGCTGCAGCCACGGCAGGTGCAGCGGGTAGCGGCCGGGTTCGCGCCACGTCCGCAACGAGAGGGAGAGCTCCCCCAGCGGGGAGACCGCGAAGCGCACCGCGCCCAGGTCGGTCCCGTCCAGCCGGTAGGTCAGCATGAAGCCCGACGCTACATCCATGGCCGGACGACTGTCGGGTGGGCGAGCATCGGGCGTGCCTTCAGCGTCGCCCACGACTCCCCCCGGTCAGCCCTCCGGTCGCCCCACCGGAGATCACCACGGCCGTCGTCGCGTCGCCCAGCTCCTCGCTGCCGCGGGGGGACGTCTCGCCCTGTCCCTGGCGCAGACCGCCCTTCCGACGTCCGCGATGGAGCGGGCACTCACCTTCTCCACGGCCGGCTGGGCGCTGGCCAACGGCCTCTTCTACAGCATCAGCGCGCTGTACTTCACCCAGGTCATCGGGCTGTCGGCCGCCACCGTCGGGTGGGGCCTCTCGGTGGCCGGGGGCGTCGGCGTCCTGTGCTCGCTGCTGGGCGGGCGCCTGGCCGACCGGGTGCCCGCCGACCGGATCATGCAGGTCTCCGGCATCGCCCAGGCCGTGGGCCTGCTCGTCTACGTCACCGCGGACGACGCGCTGTCTTTCGTGCTGGTCGCCTCGGCGGTCTCGGGCGCCCGCAGCGTCCAGGGCTCGGCCCGGCAGGCGATGCTCGCGCAGTGGTTCTCCGGTCGCGACCGGGTGGCCGTGCGCGCCCGCCTGCACGTCGTGCTCAACGTCTTCATCGGCGTGGGCACGGTGCTGGCCGCCCTCCCGCTCCTGGTCGGGACGCCGGCGGCCTACCACGCCACCATCGTGCTGGTCGGGGTGCTGGCGCTGCTGGCCGTGGTGCCCGTCGTCGGGCTGCGGCACCGGGTGCCGGGCCTGCTCGAGCGGCTGGGTCGGCGCGCGTCGCCGGAGGAGGCCGCCGCGCCGCGGGTCTCGCCGCTGCGCGACCGCACCTACCTGACCGCCACGCTGCTCACCTCGCTCATGGCGCTCCAGTTCGGCCTGCAGGGCGTCGTCGTGCCGCTGTGGATCGCCGAGCGCACCGACGCGCCCCACGTGATGGTCTCGGTCGTGCTGGTCACCAACACGGTGCTCGTGGCGCTCACGCAGGTGCGGGTCTCGCGCGGCACCGAGGACGTCGCCGTCTCCGGCCGGGCCGTGCGCCGGGCCGGGTTCCTGCTGCTCGCGGCCTGCCTGGTCTTTCCGCTGTCGGGCTGGTCCGCGCTGTCGGTGCCGGTGGTGGTCGCGGTGCTGCTGCTCGCCGGCGTCCTCGCGACCTTCGGCGAGGTCTGGGGCGAGGCAGGCTCCTGGGGGCTCTCCTTCGAGCTGGCGGACCCGCGGGCGGCCGGTGCCTACCAGGGCGTCAGCCAGACCGGCATGGCCCTGGCGGGCATGCTCGCGCCGGGCGTGCTCACCAGCGTGGTGCTGGGCACCGGTGCCCCGGGCTGGGCCGTGGTGGGCGTGGGCTTCGCGGTGGTCGGCTCGCTCACCGTGGTGCTGGCGGACCGGGTCGCGCGCCGTCGTCCCGTGGCCGACGAGGTGCTCGCGGCCTGAGCCGCTCCTGCCGGCCCGGAGCCCGTCCCCGGGAGGTCAGCGCAAGGCGTAGGTGGCCATCGAGACGCCCACGTAATGGGTCACGAAGGCCAGCACCGTGAAGCTGTGGAAGACCTCGTGGAACCCGAACCAGCGGGGCGAGGGGTTGGGGCGCTTCACGCCGTAGACGACGCCGCCGATCGTGTAGAGCGCGCCGCCGGTGCAGATGAGCACGAAGATGGCGATGCCGATGCCCAGACCGAGGCTGACCGCGCCGTCGAAGAAGCCGGGCAGGAAGAAGATCGCGGCCCAGCCCAGGGCGATGTAGATCGGGGTGTAGAGCCAGCGCGGGGCGTGGCTCCAGAAGACCCGGAACCCGACGCCGAGGATCGCGCCGCCCCACACCACCGAGAGCAGGACGGTCTGCTGGAGGCCGTCGAGCAGGATCAGCGCGAAGGGCGTGTAGGTGCCCGCGATGAGGACGAAGATGTTCGAGTGGTCGAAGCGGCGCAGGAACGCCCAGACCTTCGGCGACCACGTACCGGTGTGGTAGATCGCGGAGACGGTGAACAGGATCAGCGCCGAGCCGGTGAACACGGCCGAGCCGACCTTGGTGACCGTGTCGGGGGAGAGTGCGATCAGCACGATGCCCGCGGCCAGCGTGAGCGGGGCGACCGCCAGGTGCTGCCAGCCGCGCAGCCGCGGCTTGATCTCGGCCTTCAGCTCCGACAGGGACTCGTGCAGGGAGTCGACGCCGGCGCGGACCGAGGGCGGCAGATGAGTGGTCATGGACCAACGGTAGCGGCCGGACGGTTGCGGATCACCCCGCCGACGGCGAGCCGTGTCACATCCGGCGGACGTTCGTGTCCGCATGACGACGCCCGGGTGGCGTCACGGTGACCGGTCGGTAGCGGGGCCGGTCGGTAGCGGGGCCGGTCGGCAGGCGTGGGGCCGGTCGTGCGGCCCCTGCTGCCACCGATGATGCCGCGCGGCGCCGCGGTGGGCCTACCCTGTCGCTCGTGGGTCAGGTCAAGCGCGTGCTCCAACGGGTGCTGTACCCGTTGTACGAGGCACGTCTCGTGCGCCGGATGCCGGACAACCTGCCCCGGCACATCGGCGTGATGCTGGACGGCAACCGCCGCTGGGCGAAGGCCGTGGGCCAGTCCACCGCGCACGGCCACCGGGCGGGCGCCGCCAACATCGAGCCGCTGCTGGGCTGGTGCGACGAGGTCGGCGTCGAGGTGGTCACGCTGTGGCTGCTCTCCACCGACAACCTGCACCGTCCCGCCGAGGAGCTCGAGCCGCTGCTGGAGATCATCGCCGAGGCCGTGGACTCCCTCGCCGACACCCGCCGCTGGCGACTGCACCCCGTGGGCGCCGTCGACCTGCTGCCCGACCGGCTCGCCGAGCGGCTGAAGGCCGCCGAGGAGGCCACCCGCGACGTCGACGGGCTGTGGGTCAACGTGGCCGTCGGCTACGGCGGCCGGCAGGAGATCGCCGACGCCGTGCGCTCGCTGCTGGCCGACGGTGCCCGGCGCGGAGCCTCGCTGGAGGAGCTGGCCCGCGAGGTCGACATCGACGCGATCTCCGAGCACCTGTACACCAAGGGCCAGCCCGACCCCGACCTCGTCATCCGGACGTCGGGGGAGCAGCGGCTCGGCGGGTTCCTGCTCTGGCAGTCGGCCACCTCGGAGTTCTACTTCTGCGAGGCGTACTGGCCGGACTTCCGCCGCGTGGACTTCCTCCGCGCCCTGCGCAGCTATGCGCTGCGGCAGCGCCGCTTCGGCGCCTGAGCGGCCGCTGCCGGAGGGCGGGTCGCGTGTGACGGCGGTGTGAACACTGCGCGTCACTCCCGCGTGTCGCCCCGATCACGTCCGTCCTGGGGCTACTTTCCGTGGCATCAGCAGGTGGGGAAGCCTGCTGAACCTGGAGGCCCGCTCGTGGAGATTCACGACTGCACCGCACGGCAGACGCACTGCGCCTGCCGCGCGATCGGAGGCGGGCACTCCCGCTTTCGGGCGTCCCGGTCCAACCGTGTGAGCTAGGGCCGGGGCAAGGAGTGCCTGCGTCGGTCCGTGAGGGGTAAACCGTGCCGGACCAGGCCATGCAGTCGCAGCAGTCCCCCCGCCCCACCTCCGCCACCTCGGCGACCGAGGGCACCGCGACCAGCACCCGCAGCACCCGACGACCTCGCAAGAAGCAGCCCGCCGTCCGCACCTACGTGCTGGACACCAGCGTGCTGCTCGCCGACCCGGCGGCCATCCGCCGCTTCGCCGAGCACGAGGTCGTCCTCCCCGTCGTCGTCATCACCGAGCTGGAGGGCAAGCGCCACCACCCGGAGCTGGGCTTCTTCGCCCGCGCCGCGCTGCGCATGCTCGACGAGCTGCGGGTGGCGCACGGCCGCCTGGACACCCCGGTGCCCGTCGGCGACGAGGGCGGCTCGGTCCGCGTCGAGCTCAACCACATCGACCCCACCTGCCTGCCCTCCGGCTTCCGGCTGGGCGACAACGACACCCGCATCCTCGCCGTCGCCAAGAACCTCGCCTCCGAGGGCCACGACGTCACCCTCGTCTCCAAGGACATGCCGCTGCGGATCAAGGCCTCGGCCGTGGGCCTGGACGCGGAGGAGTACCGCGCCGAGGCGGTCTCGGAGTCCGACACCGGCTACTCCGGCATGGCCGAGCTCGACGTGGCCGCGACCGCGCTCGACGACCTCTACGACGCGGGCGTCACCGACCTGGACGAGGCCCGGGACATGCCCTGCCACCAGGGCCTGCGGCTCATGTCGGACCGGGGCAGCGCGCTGGCCCGGGTCGGTGCCGACAAGCGGGTGCACCTGGTCCGCGGGGACCGCGAGGCGTTCGGCATCCACGGCCGCAGCGCCGAGCAGCGGATCGCGCTGGAGCACCTGCTCGACCCCGAGATCGGCATCGTCTCGCTCGGTGGCCGCGCCGGCACCGGCAAGTCCGCCATGGCGCTGTGCGCCGGTCTCGAGGCGGTCCTGGAGCGCCGTCAGCACTCCAAGGTCGTCATCTTCCGCCCGCTGTTCGCCGTCGGCGGCCAGGAGCTCGGCTACCTGCCGGGCTCGGAGTCGGAGAAGATGTCGCCCTGGGCGCAGGCCGTCTTCGACACCCTCTCGGCCATGACCACCCCCGACGTGATCGACGAGATCGTCGACCGCGGGATGCTCGAGGTGCTGCCGCTGACCCACATCCGCGGACGCTCGCTGCACGACGCCTTCGTGATCGTGGACGAGGCGCAGTCGCTGGAGCGCAACGTGCTCCTGACCGTGCTCTCGCGCATGGGTGCGAACTCCAAGGTCGTGCTGACCCACGACGTCGCGCAGCGCGACAACCTGCGCGTCGGCCGGCACGACGGCGTGGTCGCCGTGATCGACAAGCTGAAGGGTCACCCGTTGTTCGCCCACGTGACCCTGACCCGGTCCGAGCGCTCGCCGATCGCGGCGCTGGTCACCGAGATGCTGGAGAACGTCACGGTCTGACCTCGACGCCCCGCCCGACCCGTCGGCGACCGCTCAGCGGCGCCGATGCCGACCGGGTCCGGGGTTCCCACCAGCCCCTCCGCCGTCCGGTGCCCTCACGCAGAGTGCCGGGCGGCGGCGGCCTGTCCGGACCGAGCTCACCCCGGCGGGTGGGCCACTGCCCGACACGTGTGACTGGTGTGACGGATGTGCTGTGAAACGTGAAGAAGTGCACAGAAGTTACGCGTTCGGTTTGTCTGACCCATCCGCGTCATGCATCGTGGCTCGCGGACGTCACGCAGGTCAGCCGGCCCCCGGCCGATGAGAGGTGCAGGCGTCCACGCACCACCGCCGGGCCCCTCGGGGTCTCGGCACCTGCCCGAGCACGAGGTGCGCGCCCCGGCGCCGCCCCCGACCAGTACCCCGGACCAGCCCTTGTCGAAGCACCGCCAGCCAGGCCGACGCCGTCGGACCGCTGACGACCCTGTGACCCCGCGTCCCGAGTCGTCCGCCCCGAAGCACTCCGCCGCCCGGCACGCCGCTCCTCGGGCCTCCGTCATTCCCGCCGGCGTCGCCCAGGCCCCGCGCCTGGCCGCCCGGACGACCGTCGTGGTCTCCGCCCTCGCCGTCGGGACGACCGGTGCCGCCGTGGCCGGCGGCGTCGGCCTCGCCGGAGGCACGACCCCCGTGGCCGCCGCCGACACCGCGACGACGCAGTCGGTCGGCCTCACCGCCGCCGACCTCCTCACCGGCGTCGAGGAGACCGCGGCGGCCGCTCAGGAGATCGCCACCGAGGACCGCGGCGTCGTCTCGCGCAGCGCCGACCGCCGCGCCGACACCGACGACACCAAGGTCGCGATCCTCTCCTCCGACGGCGAGGCCATGACCCGCTCGGAGGACTCCTCCGACCTCGACCCGCGCTCCATCGCCTCGGCCATGCTCGGCAGCTACGGGTGGGACAGCAGCCAGTTCACCTGCCTGGACTCCCTGTGGACCAAGGAGTCCGGCTGGCAGGTCGACGCCGACAACCCGACGTCCAGCGCCTACGGCATCCCGCAGGCCCTGCCCGGCTCCAAGATGGCCTCCGCCGGCGCCGACTGGGCGACCAACCCCGTCACCCAGATCACCTGGGGCCTGGGCTACATCCAGGACGTCTACGGCAGCCCGTGCTCGGCCTGGGCGCACAGCCAGTCCGTCAACTGGTACTGAGCCCACCCCGGCCCGCGTGGACCAGCGCACGCTCGTCGTTGACGACGGGACGCCTCTGCACCTGCGGGTGACGGGAGCGGGCCCGGACGTGCTGGTCCTCTCCGGGGGGCCGGGCTGCGAGCACTACCTCGCCACGGAGTCACTGGCACCGACCGGGCGCCGCTGCTGGTTCCCGTGGCCGCGCGGGGTGAGACCGTCGGGCGGCGGGCCCCACGACATGGAGCGGGCCGTGGCCGATCTGGAGGCGCTGAGGATCGGCCTCGGCCTCGGTTCATGGGCCGTCGTCGGGCACTCGTGGGGCGGGGACCTCGCGCTGCGCTACGCCGTCGACCACCCCGAGGCGGTGACCTGCGTCGTGGCGGTCGCCGCACGGGGCCCGCAGCGCGACCGCACCTGGTCGGAGGCGTACGAGGCGGGCAAGGCGTTCGAGAAGGGTGTCGACGTGGCGTTCGACGCCGAGGTCTGGGCAGCGCTGCGGGCGTCCTTCACGACCTGGACGCAGCACCCGCTCCTGTGGCGCAGCCTGGCCGAGTGCCCGGTGCCGGTGGAGCTCGTCGCGGCGGGCGACGACGTGCGGCCGGCCTGGCCGCTGGGTCAGCTCGCGACCCTCCTGCCCCACGCCCGGCTCACGACGGTGCCGGACGTGCCCCACGACTTCTGGCACACCGACCCGGACCGGTTCGTCGCCACCGTCCGCCAGGCTCTCGGTCGGCACGTCTGACGCGTCACATACCTGCAACGTCCCGCCTGGCAGCATCGGGGACATGAGCGAGCAGGTAGCGGACCCGTACGAGTGCGAGATCGGCGCCCGCGTGCGCGACGTCAACCTCGAGGGGCACGCCGACAACGTCGAGCTGCTGCGCATCCTCGACGAGGCGCGCACCCGGTTCTTCCGGTTCGCCCCGCTGGTCTCACCCGACGGCGTGCCGTTCACCGGCGTGCTGGCCGCGGCACCGGGCCACGTCACCGAGCTGGTCGTGGCGCACCGGGTCGAGTACGTCAGCGAGGTGCCGCTGGACCCCACGCGGCCCTACGTCGTGGCGGTCCGGGTGACGCGCCTCGGCTCGTCCTCGCTGGACGTCGGCCTGGAGCTACGGCTGTCGGGGGACGCCGAGCCCGCCGTGCTCGGTGAGACCACCGTCGTCCTGCTGGACCCGGGCACCGGCAAGCCCTGGGCGATGGACGACGACCTGCGCACCCTGCTCTCCGCCTACTCCGGCCCGCCCGTGCCCCTGCGGGGCCGGTGAGCCGATAGTGCGCGACGAAAAGCACCCGGATCGGCTCTCCGGGCAGCCACTTCGTCGCGCACTATCGGCCGAACCTCACGGGTGGGTCATGGACTCCACGTCGAGCGCGGTGTCGAGCTGCTCGAGGGTCACCTCGCCGCGGTCGACGAAGCCCATGGCGAGGACGGTCTCGCGGATGGTCGCGCCGTCGGCGAGCGCCTTCTTGGCGACCTTGGCGGCGTTCTCGTAGCCGATGTGCTTGTTCAGCGGCGTGACGACGCTGGGGGAGGACTCGGCGTAGGTGCGCATCCGGCTCGCGTCGGCGGTGATGCCGTCGACGCAGCGCTCGGCCAGCACCCGCGAGGAGGCGGCGAGCAGGCGGGTGGACTCGAGCACGTTGCGGGCCATCACCGGCATCGCCACGTTCAGCTCGAAGGCCCCGGATGCGCCCGCGACGGTGACGGCGGTGTCGTTGCCCATCACCTGGAAGCAGACCATGAGCGTCGCCTCGGGCAGCACCGGGTTGACCTTGCCCGGCATGATGCTCGAGCCCGGCTGCAGGTCGGGCAGGTGGATCTCGGCGAGGCCGGTGGTGGGGCCGGACGACATCCAGCGCAGGTCGTTGCAGATCTTGGTGAGGCCCACGGCGATCGTCTTCAGCGCCCCCGACAGCTCGACGAGGGAGTCGCGGGTGCCCTGGGCCTCGAAGTGGTTGCGCGCCTCGGTGAACGGCTGGCCGGTGCGCTCGCCGAGCACCTCGATGACGCGCTCGGCGAAGCCGGCGGGGGTGTTGATGCCGGTGCCGACGGCCGTGCCGCCCAGCGGCAGCTCACGCACGCGCGGCAGGACGGCGTCCAGCCGCTCGGCCCCGTAGCGCACCGTGGCGGCGTAGCCGGAGAACTCCTGGCCCAGCATCACCGGGGTCGCGTCCATGAGGTGGGTGCGGCCCGACTTCACCAGCCCGGCGAACTCCCCGGCCTTGCCCTCGAGGCTGGTGGCCAGCACGTCCAGCGCCGGCAGCAGCTCCTCGGTGACCGCCACGGCGGCCGCCACGTGGATCGCCGTCGGGAAGGTGTCGTTGCTGGACTGGCTCGCGTTCACGTGGTCGTTGGGGTGCACCTGCGTGCCCGCGCGCTGGGCGAGGGTCGCGATGACCTCGTTGGCGTTCATGTTGGACGAGGTCCCCGACCCCGTCTGGAAGACGTCGATGGGGAACGCGTCGTCGTGCTCGCCCGCGGCCACGGAGCCGGCTGCGGTGGTGATCGCGACGCCGGCGTCCTCGGCGAGGATGCCGAGCTCGGTGTTCACCGTGGCGGCCGCGGCCTTCACGTGCCCGATGGCGTGGATGAGCGCCGGCTCGATCGGCGTGCCCGAGATGGGGAAGTTCTCCACCGCGCGCTGGGTCTGCGCCCGCCACAGCGCGTCCTTCGGGACGAGGACCTCGCCCATGCTGTCGTGCTCGGTGCGGAACTCCTGCCCGCCGGCCTGCGTCGCGTCGGTAGTCACATCCCTTACCTACCTCGCCGGTGGGCGCGTCATTCCCGCCGGGCGGGTGATCTCCGCCCGGCGGGGTGGGATGGACCGACGTGGCCGGGATACCGGCCCGCCATGCCCACACCCGAAGAGCGCGACGCGATCAACGCCCAGCACCGCACCGAGAAGGACGCGGACGGCCAGGTCTCGGAGGTCTCCGCGATGGACCCGGCCGACGCGGACACCCCGATCAGCGACGACCAGTCGGTCGCGGGGCAGCCGGACGCCGAGTCGGGCGCCGTCGACGAGGGTCCGACCGGCCCCAACTCCCGCGCCGGCTCGAACAAGAACTAGGTCCCCGGCCGGGTAGAGGGGGTACGACCCACCACATTCGTGGTTCGACCGCGCTGGAACCACGAATGTGGTGGGTCGTATCCCGGTTCCGCCCTACTCCTGCGAGCGCACCCGGATGCCGGAGAGCGGCACGGTGACCGCGCCGGAGGGGTCGGTGAAGAAGTCGTTGCCCTTGTCGTCCACGACGATGAAGGCGGGGAAGTCCTCGACCTCGATCTTCCAGACCGCCTCCATGCCCAGCTCGGGGTACTCCAGCACCTCGACGGACTTGATGCAGTCCTGCGCGAGGCGGGCGGCGGGGCCACCGATCGAGCCCAGGTAGAAGCCGCCGTGGGTGTCGCACGACTCGGTGACGACCTTCGAGCGGTTGCCCTTGGCGAGCATCACCATCGAGCCGCCCGCGGCTTGGAACGAGGACACGTAGGAGTCCATCCGGCCGGCTGTCGTCGGGCCGAACGAGCCCGACGCGTAGCCCTCGGGCGTCTTGGCCGGGCCTGCGTAGTAGACGGCGTGGTCCTTCATGTACTGCGGCATGTCCTCGCCGGCGTCCAGGCGCTCCTGGATCTTGGCGTGCGCGATGTCGCGGGCCACCACGAGCGGACCGGTCAGCGACAGCCGGGTCTTCACGGGATGCTCGCTGAGCGTCGAGAGGATCTCCGACATCGGCCGGTTCAGGTCGATGCGCACGACGTCGGCGTCGTCCTCGGGCTGGGTGGCGCCGGTGGCGGGCAGGTACTTGGCCGGGTCGGTCTCGAGCTGCTCGAGGAAGACGCCCTCGGCGGTGATCTTGCCCAGCGCCTGGCGGTCGGCCGAGCAGGAGACGGCGATCGCGACGGGGCAGGAGGCGCCGTGGCGGGGCAGACGCACCACGCGGACGTCGTGGCAGAAGTACTTGCCGCCGAACTGCGCACCGATGCCGAAGTCCTGCGTCAGCTTGAAGACCTCCTCCTCCAGCTCGAGGTCGCGGAAGCCGTGGGCGTCCATGGAGCCCTCGGTCGGCAGCGCGTCGAGGTAGTGCGCGGAGGCGTACTTGGCGGTCTTGAGCGCGAACTCCGCGCTCGTGCCGCCGATGACCACGGCCAGGTGGTACGGCGGGCAGGCGGCGGTGCCGAGCGAGCGCAGCTTCTCGTCGAGGAACTGCAGCATCCGCTTGGGGTTGAGGATCGCCTTGGTCTCCTGGAACAGGAACGACTTGTTGGCCGAGCCGCCGCCCTTGGCCATGAAGAGGAACTTGTACTCCGGTTTGCCGTCCTTGGACGGGGTCGAGTACAGCTCGATCTGCGCCGGCAGGTTCGAGCCGGTGTTCTTCTCCTCGTAGGTGGTGATCGGCGCCAGCTGCGAGTAGCGCAGGTTCAGCTTGGTGTAGGCGTCGAAGACGCCCTTGCTGACCCACTCGGCGTCGTCCGCACCGGTCAGCACGCCCTCGGCCTTCTTGCCCATCACGATCGCGGTGCCGGTGTCCTGGCACATCGGCAGCACGCCGCCGGCGGAGATGTTGACGTTCTTGAGCAGGTCCAGCGCGACGAAGCGGTCGTTGCCGGAGGCCTCGGGGTCGTCGAGGATCTTGCGCAGCTGGGTCAGGTGCGCCGGACGCAGGTAGTGCGCGATGTCGTGCATCGCTTCCGCCGTGAGGCGCTGGATCGCCTCCGGGTCGACCTTGAGGAACGTCTGCCCGTCGACCTCGACGGTGCTGACCCCCTCGGTCGTGATCAGCCGGTAGGGCGTGTCGTCCTTGCCGGTCGGGAGGAGGTCGGAGTAGCGGAACTCTGCGGCGGCCACGACTCTGCACCTTACGGCCTCGGGCCTTGACGTGGGTGCCACGGGTCACGTTACGGTCACCCCTGTCCACCACGGGAGCTCGCGGCAGCGGGCTGAGAGGGAGCTGGAGCCGCTCCGACCGTCGAACCTGATCCGGGTAGTGCCGGCGAAGGGAGCGGGGGAGCAGATGCTTTCCAGTGCGCTGCGGCGCGAGAAGTCCGAACGAGCCACCGACCACGCCACGTCCGGGGTGCGCCTGCCACGCCTGTGGGTCCTCGTCGGCCCCGAGCACGACCCGGCCGTGGCCGGAGCGCTGGCGGCCGCCGGCGTCCGCGGGTTCCAGGTGCGCGACAAGGACGGCGGCGACGCGGCCGTGCTCGCGCACGCCCGCCGGGTGATCGCGGCGGTGCGGCCGCACGGCGCGAGCGTCGTGGTCGACGACCGGCTCGACGTGGCCCTGGCGGCCGGCGCCGACGGCGTCCACGTCGGTGCCGACGACCTGCCCGTGGCCGACGTGCGTCGGCTCGCGCCCCACCTGCTGGTGGGCGCCACCTGCCGGGGCCCCGCCGACGTGCGGGCCGCCCGTGAGGCGGGGGCCGACTACGCCGGCGTCGGACCGGTCCGCACCTCCCGCTCGAAGCCCGGCCTCCCGGCACCGCTCGGTGTCGAGGCGATCGCCGCGTGCGCCCGCGCCGAGGCTGCCGCACCCGCACCGCTGCCCCTCGTGGCCATCGGCGGGGTGGACGCCGGCACGGCACTGCGCTGCCGTGCCGCCGGCGCCCACGGGGTGGCCGTCATCGGCGCGCTCTGGGACCCGCCCGACCCCCTCGTCGCCGCGCAGGAGCTGCTCACCGCCGTCCGGTGAGCAGCCGCGTCACCGGCCCGGGCCACCGCCCCGGCCGGCTGCTGGTGCGCGTCCGCGGCGCGGGCGTCGTCGGTCTCGCCGTCGCCGAGGAGCTGCTGCGGCGCGGGCACCGGGTGGAGGCCGTCGACCCGGCGCCGGGCAGCGGAGCCTCGCACGCTGCCGCCGGGATGCTGAGCCCCGGCGGCGAGGCCGGGCCGGCCGTCCGCGACGTCGTCGGGCTCGGCCGCCGGAGCCTGGTGCAGTGGTCGGCGCTGGCCGATCGGCTCGGCGTGGGCCTGCACCGCACCGGCACCCTGCTCGTGGCTCACGACGCCGGCGACCGTGCCGACCTCGACCGCCACCTCGACCTGCTGACCGACCTCGGCGAGCCCGCCGAGCGGCTGACCACGGCCCGGCTCCGGGCCCTCGAGCCGCGGCTGGCCCGGGTCGCCGGCGGGGCCTGGCTGCCCGAGGACCACAGCGTCGACCCGCGCGCGGTCGTGGCCGCCCTGCTGCGTCGGGTCCCGGTGCGGCCGGTCGCGTCGAGCGCCACGGCCGACGCCGAGGTGATCGCGACCGGCGCGGTGCTGCCGCAGCCCTGGGCCCACCTGGTGCGGCCGGTGCGTGGGGAGATCCTGCGACTGCGCAGCGAGGACCCGCCGGAGCGGGTCGTGCGCGGCCTGGTCGCCGGACGCCCCGTCTACGTGGTGCCGCGCGCCGACGGCGAGGTCGTCGTCGGCGCCACCACCGAGGAGCACGCCGGCCCGCCCGTCGTCACCGCCGGCGGCGTGCACGCCCTCCTGGACGACGCCCGCCGACTGCTGCCCGGCCTCGACCGGGCCGTGCTGGGCGAGGCGCTGGCCCGCGACCGGCCCGGCAGCGCCGACGGGCTCCCGCTGGTCGGGCTGGCACCCGGCGCGGCTGCCCAGGCAGGTCCCCGGACCGTCCTCGCCGCCGGCCTCCACCGGCACGGAGTGCTGCTCGCCCCGCTCGTGGCCGCGCTCGTCGCCGACCACGTCGAGGGCCGCGCCGACCCCGTGCTCGGGCGGCTCCTGGACCCCGGGCGCCACGAGCCCGACTCCCACGACCAGACCCAGATCCACACCCAGACCCAGCCCCAGACCCAGCCCCAGACCCAGCCCCAGACCCAGGAGGTCCGATGACCACCACCGGCACCCACCCACCCCGCACCGTCGAGGTGCACGTCAACGGCCGGCCGCGGCTGCTGCCCGCCGGCAGCACGGTCGCCGACCTCGTCCCCGACCCCACCGGCCTGGCCGTGGCCGTGGGGGAGCGGGTCGTGCCCCGCGCCGAGCACGCCGGTCTCGAGCTGCGGACCGGCGACGTCGTCGAGGTCGTCGGGGCGGTGCAGGGCGGATGAGCGACCCCGCGACCTCGTGGGAGCTCGCCGGTCGCCGGCTGACCTCCCGCCTGCTGCTGGGCACCGGTGGGCTGCCCCACCTCGGGCTCCTGCCGGCCGTCCTGGCCGAGGCCCGGCCCGCGATGGTGACCGTGTCGGTGCGCCGGACGTCGGCCACCGGCCCCGGCACCCTGCTCGGCACCCTGCACGAGGCGGGGGTGCCCGTCCTGCCCAACACCGCCGGCTGCACCACCGCCCGCGAGGCCGTGCTCACCGCGCACCTGGCGCGCGAGGCGCTGGGCACCGACTGGGTCAAGCTCGAGGTCGTCGGCGACGAGGCCAGCCTCCTGCCCGACGCCGTCGAGCTGCTGGACGCGGCCGAGCGACTGGTGGCCGACGGGTTCACCGTGCTCCCGTACACCACCGACGACCCGGTGCTGGCCCGGCGCCTGGCCGACGTCGGCTGCGCGGCGGTCATGCCGCTGGGCTCGCCGATCGGGTCCGGGCTGGGCATCCGCAGCCCGCACGCGATCGCCTCGCTGGTCGCGGCCGTGGACGTGCCGGTGGTGCTGGACGCCGGCGTGGGCACCGCGTCCGACGCCGCGCTCGCCCTCGAGCTCGGCTGCTCGGCCGTGCTCGCCGCGAGCGCGGTCACCCGCGCCGACGACCCCGTGCGGATGGCCCGAGCCCTGGCGCTGGCCGTCGAGGCCGGGCACGCGGCGGTCGGGGCCGGGCGCATCCCCCGACGCACGGTCGCGCGGGCCTCCAGCCCCCGGCACGGACGCGTGGGGGCGCCGGCATGAGCCACGCACCGCTGCCCCGCCTCGTCCTGCTCACCGACCGCGCGCAGCTGCGCCTGGGCCGCGACCTCGTGCGCACCCTGCGCGAGTGCGCGCACGCGGGGCTGCGCGCCGTCGTCCTGCGCGAGCCCGACCTCGTCGGGGAGCCGTTCGAGGCGCTGGTCCGGGAGGCTGCGGCGATCCCCGGGCTCACCCTGCTCCTCTCCCGCCGGACGCACCCGCTCGCGGCGGGCACCCACCTGGCGGCGCACCAACCTTCTCCGCACCACGGGTGCTGGGGGCGGAGCTGCCACGCGGTCCCCGAGGTGCGCGCAGCCGCCGCCGAGGGAGCCTCCTGGGCCACGCTCTCGCCCTGGGGCGCCACCCTGAGCAAGCCCGGGTACGGGCCGCCGGTCGGGCGCGACGGCCTCGCCGACGTGCCGCTGCCGGTGCTCGCCCTCGGCGGGATCACGACGCCCGAGGACGCCGCCGACGCCCTCGCCTCAGGCGCGCACGGCGTCGCCGTGATGGGAGCGGTTATGGCGGCGGCCGACCCCGCGCGGATGGTCGCGAGCCTGCTCGCCGCCCTGCCGGCCGACGCCCCTGCGACCACGGGAGGCGCCGCGTGAGCCGCTCACCCGCCGGCAGCCCGCCCGTGGCGCTGAGCGTCGCCGGCACCGACTCGGGAGGCGCGGCCGGCCTGGCCGCCGACCTCACCACCTTCGCGGCGCTCGGCGTCCACGGCGCCTGCACCGTCACCGCGGTCACGGCCCAGGACACGACCGGCGTCGCCTCCGTGCACGCCCTGCCGCCCCGCGAGGTCGCGGCCCAGCTCGACGCGGTGGTCGGCGACCTGCCCGTGGCCGCGGCCAAGACCGGCGTGCTCGGCAGCCCCGCCGTCGTCCGCCTGGTCGCGGCGGTGGCCGTGGAGCAGCGGTTGCCCCTCGTGGTCGACCCCGTGCTGGTGGCGACCTCCGGCGCGGTGCTGGGCGACGCGGAGGTGGCCGCGGCACTGGTCGAGCACCTGCTGCCCGTGGCCACGGTCGTCACCCCGAACCGCAGCGAGGCGCTCGCCCTGACCGGCCTCGGGGCCGACATCCCGGACCCCACCCTGGCGACAGCCCTGGCGGACCTCGGCTGCGCCGTCGTCCTCACCGGTGGCGAGCCCACCGCCGCCGACCGGCGCCACGGCACGCGCACCGACTGGCTCGCGCTGCCCGGCAGCCCGCCGCAGCCGCTGACCCACGACGGCGTCCCCACCGTGCACGACCACGGCAGCGGCTGCACGCACAGCGCCGCCCTGACCGCCCACCTGGCGCGGGGCGCCGACCTCACGACCGCGGTGCGCGCGGCCGCCGCCTTCACCGCCGAGCGGCTGCGCGCCGGCGTCGGCTGGCGGCTCGGCCGGGGCCGCGGGCCGGTCGCGCACACCGTCCCCGAGCCCACCCCGGCCAGCACCCCGGCCACCACCCCAGCCACCACCCCAGCCACCGCCCGCGGACCGCGGGCGGCCACCCCCACCGGAGGAGACCGATGACCGAGCCCCTGCACCCCAACCACGAGCGCGTGCTCGTGCCCCACGACGGCCTGGAGGTGCCCGTGACGCGCGTGCACCTCACCGACGGCCGCACCTTCGACCGCTACACCACCGCCGGCCCCGAGCGGGACGAGGCGGGCGGGCTGCCCGCGCTGCGCGCGCCCTGGCTCGCGGCCCGCGCGGAGCGCGCCGACGGCCTGGTCACCCAGCTCGAGCTGGCCCGGGCCGGCGTCGTCACCGAGGAGATGCGCTACGCCGCGGCCCGCGAGGGCTGCGACCCCGAGCTGGTGCGCAGCGAGGTCGCGGCCGGGCGGGCGATCATCCCGGCCAACGTGCACCACCCCGAGCTCGAGCCGATGGTGATCGGCCGCGCGTTCCTGGTGAAGATCAACGCCAACATCGGCACCAGCGCGGTCACCTCCGACACCGCCGGCGAGGTCGAGAAGCTCGACTGGGCCGTGCGCTGGGGCGCCGACACCGTCATGGACCTCTCCACCGGTCCCGGCATCCACGAGACCCGCGAGGCGGTGCTGCGCGCCTCGCCCGTGCCGATCGGCACGGTGCCGATCTACCAGGCCCTGGAGAAGGTCAACGGCCGGGCCGAGGACCTCTCGTGGGAGGTCTACCTGGAGACGGTGCTCGAGCAGTGCGCCCAGGGCGTCGACTACATGACCGTGCACGCCGGGGTGCTGCTGCGGCACGTGCCGCTCACCGTCGAGCGGGTCACCGGCATCGTCAGCCGAGGTGGCTCGATCATGGCGGGCTGGTGCCTGGCCCACCACGAGGAGAACTTCCTGTACTCCCACTTCGACGAGCTCTGCGAGGTGCTGGCCGCCCACGACGTCTCCTTCTCGCTGGGTGACGGCCTGCGCCCGGGCTCGCTGGCCGACGCCGGCGACGCCGCCCAGCTGGCCGAGCTGCGGACGCTGGGCGAGCTCACCCGCCGTGCCCGCGAGCGCGGCGTGCAGGTGATGGTCGAGGGGCCGGGCCACGTGCCGCTGGACCGCGTCCCCGAGCAGGTGCACCTCGCGCACGACTGGTGCGACGGCGCACCCTTCTACACGCTCGGGCCGCTGGCCACCGACGTCGCGCCGGGCTACGACCACATCACCTCGGCCATCGGCGCCGCCACCATCGCCCAGCACGGCACCGCGATGCTCTGCTACGTCACCCCGAAGGAGCACCTGGGCCTGCCCGACCGCGACGACGTGCGCACCGGGGTGGTCACCTACAAGCTCGCCGCGCACGCCGCCGACGTGGCCAAGGGGCACCCGGGCGCGCGGGCCTGGGACGACGAGCTCTCCCGCGCCCGGTTCGAGTTCCGCTGGCACGACCAGTTCGCGCTCTCGCTGGACCCGCCGCTCGCGCAGGCCTACCACGACGCCACGCTGCCGGCGGAGGCCGCGAAGACCGCCCACTTCTGCTCCATGTGCGGGCCGAAGTTCTGCTCCATGCGGATCAGCCAGGACGTCCGGGAGGCCTTCCGGGAGAAGAGCGAGGAGTTCCTCGCGCTCGGGGCCACCGTCTACGTCGAGGACGAGGCGGGCGACCCGGCCCCGAGCGGCGCCCGGCTTTCGTAGTCTGGCCGCATGACTCCGCCGTCCGCCGTCCCCGACCCCTGGCAGCAGCGCGTCGGGGACGCGGAGCGGACGGAGGTGGCCGAGGCGCTGCGCCACGCCGCCGGCGACGGCCGGCTGGACCTCGAGGAGCTGGACCACCGCCTCGAGGCGGCGTTCACCGCACGCACCTACGCGGACCTGGGTCCGCTGCTGGCGGACCTGCCCGGGGTGGCCTCCCCGCTGCCGCCCGGGTGGGCCCCGCCGCACTGGCCGGCGGCGCGGCCGGGCACCCCGGTGCCCGGGCCTCCCGTGCCCGGCACCCCGCTGCCCGCGCAGGCCGGCGTGGTCCGCTCCTCGACCGCGTTTCTCGGCACGGTGCGTCGCGAGGGGCCCTGGCGCCCGGGCGAGCGGCACTCGGCCACCGCAGTCCTGGCCGACGTGAAGCTGGACCTGCGGCACGCCGACCTGCCGCCGGTGCTGGTGCTGCACGCCGTGGCCGTGCTCGGCGACGTGAAGATCGACGTCGACCCCGAGACCCGGGTCGTGCTCGAGGGCACCGGCCTGGCCGGCGACTTCAAGCTGCACCGTCGCAGCGTCCCGGCCGAGCTGCGGCCGGGCTCCCCGGTCGTGCGCGTGACCGGCACGGCGCTGCTCGGCTCGGTCACCGTCCGTCGTCGCGCACTGCCCGGCGAGGAGCGCGCCCGGTGGTGGGCGCGATGAGCGGGCCCGACCCTGAGCAGAAGCAGGGGCAGAAGCAGGGGCAGGAGCAGGGGCGTGAGCAGGGGCAGGAGAAGCAGCAGGAGCAGGCGTCGCGGCTCCGGGTCGGCGACGCCGACCGCCACGAGACCGCCGAGCGGCTGCGCGAGGCCGCGGGGGAGGGCCGCCTCGACCTCGAGGAGCTGGAGGAGCGGCTGGAGGCCTGCTTCGCCGCCCGCACCTACGCCGACCTCGCCGAGCTGACGATCGACCTGCCCGCGGCGACCGGGTCGACCCCCGTCGTCCGCCCCGCCTCGGCGCCGGCGGCCACGAGCGGGCCCCTGCCGGCCGGGCACGCCGAGCGGTCCACCCACGTCGCGGTGTTCTCCGGCGTCGTGCGCAGGGGGCGCTGGCGCGCGCCGCGCCGGTTCCGGACGCTCGCCTGGTGGGGCGGTGTCGAGCTCGACCTGCGCGAGGCCGCCTGGCCCGGCGACACCATGGAGATCGCCGCCAGCGCCGTGATGGGCGGCGTCCACGTCGTCGTGGGGCCCGAGGTCGAGGTCGTCATGGAGGGCATCGGGATCATGGGCGGCTACGAGGGCCCGCGCGACCACCAGGCCGTCGCCGTGCCCGGTCAGCCCGCCCGGACGCTCCGGGTCACGGGGTTCGCGGTGTGGGGCGCCGTCGCCGTCGAGCGCCGCGAGCGCGACTGAGCCACCGGCCCGGCCTGATCTCGGGCCCGATCCCGTGCCTGCTCCGGGCAGGACGACGGCCCGGGTCGTGCCCGGTCGGAGGAGTGCTCCGCGCGGACCCCTCGCGTGATCGCGGTCACCGGGGTAGGTTGTGGCCTGCGCCACGTGAGTGGCGTCACTCCCTTTACGACGGATCGTCCGGCACGTGCCTGCCGGTGAAGGAGCAATTTGTCATGGCATCTGTGCGTTTCGAGAAGGCTCAGCGCTGGTACCCCGGCGCCGACACCCCCGCCGTCCCGGGCATCGACCTGGAGATCAACGACGGTGAGTTCATGGTCCTCGTCGGCCCCTCGGGCTGCGGCAAGTCGACCACCCTGCGCATGCTCGCGGGCCTCGAGGAGGTCAACGACGGCCGCATCATGATCGGCGACCGGGACATCACCCACATGCCGCCGAAGGACCGCGACATCGCGATGGTGTTCCAGAACTACGCGCTGTACCCCCACATGAGCGTCGCCGAGAACATGGGCTTCGCCCTCAAGATGGCCAAGGTGCCCACCGAGGAGCGCACCAAGCGCGTCGAGGAGGCCGCCGCGATGCTGGGCCTGACCGAGTTCCTCGGCCGCAAGCCCAAGGCCCTCTCCGGTGGTCAGCGTCAGCGCGTGGCCATGGGCCGCGCGATCGTCCGCCAGCCGCAGGTCTTCTGCATGGACGAGCCGCTGTCGAACCTGGACGCCAAGATGCGCGTGCAGACCCGTACCGACATCGCCAAGCTCCAGGCCGACCTGGGCATCACCACCGTCTACGTGACCCACGACCAGGTCGAGGCCATGACGATGGGCGACCGCGTCGCCGTCATGAAGCTCGGTGAGCTCCAGCAGTGCGACACCCCGCTGAAGCTCTACGACCGGCCCGCGAACCTCTTCGTGGCCGGGTTCATCGGCTCCCCGCAGATGAACCTCATGGAGGCCGTGGCCAAGGACGGCAAGGCCTACATCGGCGAGTACGAGGTGCCGGTCGACCCGGCCGCCGAGCAGAAGATGGCCGGCGACATCACCATCGGCGTCCGCCCCGAGAACTGGCGGATGGTGGGCCCCGGCGAGGGCCTGCCGCTGAAGATCACCGTCGTCGAGGAGCTCGGCGCGGACAACTACCTCTACGGCACCAGCGACGTCGCGGGTGTCCCGAGCACGGTCATCGTGCGGGTCTCCGGTCGTGACCACGCCCGCAAGGGCGAGACCGTCCACGTCACCACCGACCCCCACCACGTGCACGTGTTCGACACGACCACCGGGCTGCGCCTCTCCGACTGAGCACGGGTGAGCTGACCACCCGACGCGAGGAGCACCTCGGTCGTCGACAGCACGAGGCCCCGGGAACCACCCACGGTTCCCGGGGCCTCGTCGCGTCCGGACACCGAGTCGGCAGTAACTTGCTGCCGACTCACCGCCGAGTCGGCAGCAACTTTCAGGAAGCTACTGCCGACTCGGCGGGGGTGTCTCAGTCGGGCAGGGCGGCCGCCTCGGCCATCGCCCGGCCATGGATCTCACCGGCGTGCTCGGCGTCGACGGTGAGGTTCTCCCCGGACGACGGGTCGAACAGGTGGATCTTCGAGGCGTCCACCCAGAGCTTGGCGTCCTCGCCCTGCTTGATCGTCGTGGCGCCGTCGAGGGAGACGACCAGCTGGGTGCGCAGCCCCTCGCCGTCGAGGTCCTTCTCCAGCTCGGCGAGCCGCTCCTTGACCTCGGCCGGCGCCTCGAAGGGCACGTAGGCGTAGGTCTCGTGGCCCAGCCACTCGACGAAGTCGACCGGGGCGGAGAACGTGGAGCCGTCCGAGGCCTTGTCCGAGAGGGAGGCGTCCTCGAAGTGCTCCGGGCGGATGCCTGCGATGAGCAGGCCCTTGTCGCGGCCCTTGGCGGCCTTCTCCTCGCCGATCTCGACGGTGCCGAAGGGCAGCTTGAGCTGCGTGCCCTCGACCTCGGCCGGCAGGAAGTTCATCGGCGGGGAGCCGATGAAGCCGGCCACGAAGAGGTTGCCGGGGTTCTCGTAGAGCTCGCGCGGGGTGGCCAGCTGCTGCAGGACGCCCTTCTTCAGCACGGCCACGCGGTCGCCCAGCGTCATCGCCTCGGTCTGGTCGTGGGTGACGTAGACCGTGGTGATGCCGAGCTTCTTCTGGAGCCGGGCGATCTCTGTGCGCATCTGGCCGCGCAGCTTGGCGTCCAGGTTGGAGAGCGGCTCGTCGAAGAGGAACGCGTCGGCCTCGCGGACGATCGCGCGGCCCATCGCGACGCGCTGGCGCTGGCCGCCGGAGAGGTTGCCGGGCTTGCGCTCGAGGTGCTCGTCCAGCTCCAGCGTGGCCGAGGCCTCGCGGACCTTCTTGTCCACCTCGTCGTCGGGCGCCTTGGCCAGCCGCAGCGGGAACGCGATGTTCTCGTAGACGCTCAGGTGCGGGTAGAGGGCGTAGTTCTGGAAGACCATCGCCAGGTTCCGCTCGCGCGGCGGGAGGTCGTTGACGACCTTCTCGCCGATGGAGAGCTCGCCGTCGGTGATGTCCTCCAGGCCCACGATCATCCGCAGCAGCGTGGACTTACCGCAGCCGGACGGGCCGACGAGGATGACGAACTCGCCGTCGGCGATGTCGATGGAGACGTCGTTGACGGCCGGGAAGCCGTCCCCGTAGCGCTTGACGATGTTCTTCAGCTTGATGGCGGACATGCGGGTCACCCCTTCACGGCGCCGGAGGTGAGGCCGGCGACGATCTTGCGTTGGAAGACGAGGACGATGAGGACGATCGGGATCGTCGCGATGACGGCGGCGGCGGCCAGGAGGCTGGCCGGACGCTGGAACGGGTCGGGTCCGACGAAGAACGACAGCGCCGCCGGGATCGGTCGGGCCGCCTCGGTGGAGGTCAGCGTGATGCCGAAGACGAAGTCGTTCCAGGCGAAGAAGAAGGTCAGGATCGCCGCGGTGAACACGCCGGGCGCGGCCAGCGGCACGATGACCTTGCGGAACGCCTGCCAGGAGGTGGCGCCGTCGACCTGGGCCGCCTGCTCCATCTCCCAGGGGATCTCCCGGAAGAACGCGGTCAGGGTCCAGATCGCCAGCGGCAGGGTGAACGACATGTACGGCAGGATCAGGCCCGGCCAGGTGTCGTAGAGCCCGATGGTGCGCCACAGGTCGAACAGCGGGCTGACCAGCGAGACCACCGGGAACATCGCGATCGCCAGGGCGACCGAGAGCACGGCCTTCTTGCCGCGGAACTCCAGCCGCGCGATGGCGTAGGCGGCCAGCGTCGCGATGATCACCGACAGCAGCGTCGAGATGAGGCTGATGCCGATCGAGTTGAGGATCGCGCGGCGGAACTGCTCGTCCGCCCACACGTCGGCGTAGTTGCTCCAGCCGGCGAAGGAGTCGAGCGGCAGGAAGCCGGGGTCGCTGCCGTTGGAGACGGCGGCCTGGCTCTTGAACGACAGGGCGAGGATCCAGGCCACCGGCAGCAGGCACCACACGAGCACCAGTGCGACGCCGACGACGAGTCCGATCTTGCGCTTCATCTCAGCCCTCCCCTCGGGCCTGGGCCAGGTCGACCCGGAACAGCTTGACGATGACGAACGCCACGAGCAGCACGGACAGGAACAGCAGGACGGCGAGGGCGGAGCCCATGCCGAGCTGGAACTGCTCGATGCTCTGGCGGTAGGTCAGGAACGAGATCGACTCGGTGCCCTCGGCGCCGGCGGTCATCACGAAGATGTTGTCGAAGATGCGGTAGGCGTCCAGGGCTCGGAAGAGCACCGCCACCATGATCGCGGCCCGCATGTTCGGCAGGATCACCTTGTACATCCGCTGCCACCAGGTGGCGCCGTCGACCTTGGCGGCCTCGACCATGTCGTCGCTGACCTGGGCCAGGCCCGCGAGCAGCAGGAGCGACATGAACGGGGTGGTCTTCCAGATCTCGGAGACCATGATCGCGATCATCGCCGGCAGGGTGTCGCCGAACCAGTTGAAGTCGGTGGGCACGAACGGCAGCCAGGAGTTCACGAACCCGTTCTGGTAGGTGAAGGCGAACTGCCAGGCGAAGCCGGAGACGACGGTGATGATGCCGTAGGGGATGAGGATCGAGGTGCGGATAAGCCCGCGCGCGAACACGACCCGGTGCATCACCAGCGCGAACGCGAAGCCGATGACCAGCTCGAAGGCGACCGTCACCAGCATGTAGACGACCGTGACGCCGATGTCGCGCCAGAACAGCGAGTCGGTCAGCGCCGTGACGTAGTTGGAGAGGCCGATGAACTCGCGGTCGTCGGGCGCGGTGAGGGAGTAGCTGTAGAAGCTGAGCCACAGCGCCCGCAGGATCGGGAACGCGGTGACGAGCAGCATGACGATCACGGCGGGGGCGACCAGGCGCCGGCCCAGCCGGTTCTCGTTCCTCGCGCGCTCGGTCTCGGCGCGGGGCGCGCGGGTGCCGGCGGTGGATGCGGTGGTCGTGGCGCTCACAGCAGTGCCTTCCCCTCGAGGACCTGGGTCACGTAGTCCTGGGACTTCTCCGGGGTGGTGTCGGGGTCGACGTCCGCGGGGGAGTGCCAGGTCGCCTGGATGGCGCTGGAGACCGTGGCCCAGAACGGGCTCTGCGGTCGTGGGCCGGCGTCCTCGATGCTGCGGCGGTACAGGTCGAGCAGGTCCGCTGGGTAGGCGTCGGTGAGCTCCTGTGCGTCGTAGCCGGACGCGGTGGCCGGCATGAGCCCGGCGTCCACGGCGAGCTGCACCTGGTTCTCGACCGAGGTGATGCAGGCCGCGGCCTCCTGCGCGTACTCGGGGTACTGCGTGTAGGCACCCACGCCGACGTCGATGCCACCCACCGGCGGCTTGGACGCCTCGCCGGCCACCGTCTGCGGGTAGCGGGCCCAGCCGAGGTCGTCGAACTGGTCCTTGCTGTAGTCGTTGGCGTCGCTCGGCTCGTAGTTCTTGTAGACGAACGTCCAGTTGACCATGAACTCACCGGGGCCGCCGTACATGGCGGCCAGCGCCGTGCCCTCGTTGGAGACCGACAGGTCCGACTGCGCCGCCGAGGAGCCGGCGAGCTGGGCGATCACGGCGGCCGCGTCCTTGCCGGCCTCGGTGTCGAGGTCGACCTCCGCATCCTTGCCCGCCTCGGGGTCGGAGAGGATCTGGCCCCCCGCCCCCTCGATGAGCGCGTTGATCCACACCACGTAGGCCTCGTACTTGTTGCCCTGCACGCCGACGGTGGCGCCGTCGACGGAGTCGGCGGCGTCGATCACCTGCTTCCAGGTGACCGGCTGGGACATGTCGAGACCGGCCTGCTCGGCCAGGCTCTTGCGGTACCAGAGCACCTGGGTGTTGGCCCACAGCGGAGCGGCGTAGACGCCGTCGTCCCACTGCACGGTGGAGGCGATGCCGGAGAGCGTGTCGTCGCTGATGGTGTCGTCCGGCAGCTGCAGCAGCCACCCGGCGTTGGCGAACTCGCTGACGAACGCCACGTCCAGGTTCATCAGGTCGGTGGTGTCGTCCTCCGCCGCGAGGCGCCGCGCGAGCTGGACCCGCTGGTCCGTCGCGGACGTCGGCAGCAGCCGGGTCTGGATGTCGTAGTCGTCGGTCGAGCAGCGCTGCGCGATCGCGTTCAGCGTGTCCTGCCCGTCCGGGTTGAGGTACCAGGTCAGCGTCGGCTTCCCGTCGCTGCTGCACCCGGCCAGGAGCCCGCCGGCGGTCGCCAGCGCCAGGGCCGCGACCCCCGTCCGCCACCTGCCGAGCCTCCACCGGGTCGACGACGTCCTCGTCGTCCTGCCCATCTCGTCCTCCGCACCGCGGCCGCGACCGGGGCGGTCGCTTCCGTCTCGGGTGCACGTCCGCAGGTGCTCCCGGGCCGGGAGCGGGGACGGCGGCGGGGTCGGTCAGGCCCCGCGCCCGTGCCCATTCCCCGTTCGGGTGAGGTTGACCCCACCTGTCCGGGTGATCTCTGACAGCTGTCGAGAACCTGGGACGGGGCTTGCGCTCAGCGCGTCGGTCGCTCGGCCCGGTCGGCGGTGCGGCGCAGGGCGTCGGCGACCAGACCGAAGAGCGGCAGGGGCACGTCGTGCCCGAGGCCCTCGACCAGCACCAGCTCCGCGTCGGGCACCGCGGCCGCGGTGGCCCGCCCGCCCGAGACATGCACCATGCGGTCGGCCAGCCCGTGCAGGACGAGTGTGGGCACCCCGACCTCGCGCAGCGCCGGCTCGCGGTCGGGGGCGGTGAGCACGGCCAGCATCTGCCGCACGGTGCCGGCCCGGTTGACCCCG
This sequence comes from Nocardioides bruguierae, assembly GCF_023554635.1. Lineage (NCBI taxonomy): Bacteria > Bacillati > Actinomycetota > Actinomycetes > Propionibacteriales > Nocardioidaceae > Nocardioides > Nocardioides bruguierae. The sequence continues at coordinate 73,255 of NZ_JAMJPH010000019.1, read as the reverse complement.
TGGTCCCAGGTGTCGCGGGCGCGCTGGGCCAGCGCCTCGTCGTCGAGCGGCCAGCCGGGCGACCCGGTCAGGCGCCACGTCCGCACGCTCTGGCGCACGTAGGCGTCACGATCCTCCTCCTCGGTGCGCTCCCGGCCCACGTGGGTGTCGCTGAGCAGCGGCGCGAGCAGCGAGGGGTGCTGCCAGCCCACGGCCCGCCGCCCGGTGGTCGACATCAGGGAGGACAGCGACCAGACCCGCTCGGGCGCGTTGATCGCGAGCGTCTGGGCGATCATCCCGCCCATGGAGATGCCCGCGACGTGCGCCGCCGGCAGGTCCAGGTGGTCGAGCAGCGCCACTGCGTCATCGGCGAGCTCGGCCATGCCGTAGGGCACCGGGGTCGGCAGCCCGAGGAAGGTGCGGACGACGGCGGTGCGGCGCGCCGGCGAAGCCACCGAGGTGGAGCGGCCCGCGTCGCGGTTGTCGTAGCGGACGACGTGGAAGCCGCGTCGGGCCAGCATCCGGCAGAGCCGCTCGTCCCACCAGGTCAGCGGGCCGCCCAGCCCCATCACCAGGAGCAGGGGCTCGTCGGCGGGGTCGCCGAACGTCTGGTAGCACAGCTCGAGGTCGCCGCTGACCGGCGCGCGCAGCAGCCCGGACGTGGCGACGTCGCTCGGGTCGTGGCCGTCGGGGTCGCGCAGGGCGGTCGTGGACGGGTGGACGGGGGAGTCGACGGGGGTGTCGACGGTGTCCGTGCCGGGGTGGGCCATGCGTCCCAGTAGACCCGAGCCGCGGTTGCCCGGAACTTGCCGCAGCCTTGACTGTGGCTCACCTCACAAGGTGGGACGACGGTTGTACTGTCAATACATGACGGAGGTCACATCGCTGCTGCTGCCGGAGGGCTTCGCCCGCCCCGGTCACGCTGCGGTGCTGCGCGAGCGTCACCTGCTCGCCGAGGGCGCCCGCGCGGCGGCCGCCGAGGTCGGTGCGCAGGCCCGTGGCACCGTCACCCGGCTGCCCGTGGCCAGCCGCTGGCGCGCGGCCCAGGACGGGGCGGACGACCCCGTCCTCCTGGTCCCGGGGTTCCTCTGCGGCGACTACTCGCTGCTCGGCCTGCACCGCGGCCTGCGCCGCGCCGGGTGGCGCACGTACCGCTCCGGCATCGCCGCCAACGTCGGCTGCACCAGCGAGATGGCACGCCTGGTGGAGCAGCGGCTCGAGGAGGCCGCCGAGCGCTCGGGCCGGCGCGTGCAGCTGGTCGGGCACAGCCTGGGCGGCATGCTCGCCCGCGGGGTCGCCGCAGCCCGCCCCGACCTCGCCGCCGGGGTCACCACCCTGGGCAGCCCGGTGCTGGCGCCCGGGGCCCACCACGTGGCGCTGAGCGTCTCGATCGCGGCGCTGGTCGGGCTGCACGCCGCCGGGGTGGAGCAGGTGATGGGGCACGACTGCGTGCGCGGCGAGTGCGCCCGCGACTCCTTCCTCGACTCGCGGGCCGCGCTGGCCCCCGACGTCCCGCACACCTGCGTCTACTCCAAGGCCGACGGCATCGTGGCGTGGCAGGCCTGCATCGACCCCGACGCGCACGCCGCGGTCGAGGTGAGCGGCACGCACCTGGGGATGGGCGTGAGCCCCGCCGTCCTCGCCGTCGTGCGCGACGCCCTCGCCCGCCACCGCGCGGTCGCCGCCGAGGTGCCGCCGGCCGCCGTCGTCCCGCTCGACCGCACGGCCTGACCCGCCCTCCACCTCCGGACGGCCGCGACGCCCGGACCCACGCAGGTTCCGGGCGTCGCGGTGACGGCCAGGGGCTGGTTGCCGGGCTCAGCCCTGGTAGTCGAAGTCGATCGCCGAGTAGGCGGCCAGCTTGGAGAGCTGGTGCTGGGAGTCGATCTGGCGGATGGTGCCGGAGCGGCTGCGCATCACCAGCGACTGGGTGGAGACGCCGCCGGGGAAGTACCGGACGCCGCGGAGCAGCTCGCCGTCGGTGATCCCGGTGGCGACGAAGAAGCAGTCGTCGCCGGTGACCAGGGTGTCGGTGTCGAGGATCTGGTCGAGGTCGAGGCCGGCCTCCAGGGCCTTCTCGCGCTCCTCCAGGTCCTTGGGGCGCAGCTTGCCCTGGATGGTGCCGCCCATGGCCTTCATCGCGCAGGCGGTGATGACGCCCTCGGGGGTGCCGCCGATGCCCAGCAGCAGGTCCACCGAGGAGTCGGGACGGCAGGTGAGGATCGAGCCCGCGACGTCGCCGTCGGAGATGAACTTGATCATCGCGCCGGTCGCACGGATCTTGTCGGCCAGCTGGTCGTGGCGGGGGCGGTCGAGCACGCAGACGGTGACGTCCTGGGCCTTCTTGCCCTTGGCCTTGGCGACGGCGTGGATGTTGTCCGCGACCGAGGCGCGGATGTCGACGACGTCCGCGGCCTCGGGGCCGGTCACGAGCTTGTCCATGTAGAAGACCGCGGAGGGGTCGTACATGGAGCCGCGCGGGGCGACGGCCAGCACCGAGACGGCGTTGGTCATGCCCTTGGCGCACAGCGTGGTGCCGTCGATCGGGTCGACGGCGACGTCGCACTCGGGGCCGGTGCCGTCGCCGACGCTCTCGCCGTTGAACAGCATCGGGGCGTTGTCCTTCTCGCCCTCGCCGATGACGACGGTGCCGTTCATGCCGATGGTCGAGATGAGGGTGCGCATGGCGTTGACGGCCACGCCGTCAGCACCGTTCTTGTCACCGCGGCCGACCCAGCGGCCGGCGGCCATGGCGGCCGCCTCGGTGACGCGCACCAGCTCGAGGGCGAGGTTGCGGTCCGGGGACTCAGGGGCGACTTGCAGGGTGGCCGGCTCGGTCATGGGCGCATGGTAGCCGTGGTGACTGCCGTCTCCTTGACGCTGAGCCACATCTCACTCCCCGGTCGCAGGTCCAGACGCTCCGCGCTCGCGGGCGTCACGTCCGCCAGGAGGGTCTGGACCACCGGTGCGGTCGACCCGTTCCCGCGCCCCTCGCCCCCGCTTCCCTCTCCCTCGAGGTGGCCGGGCTGCACCTCGGCCAGCAGCCGGACCACGTCGCCCGTGCGCGTCAGCCCCAGCAGGCGAGCGGGCCAGCGCAGCCGCGCCGACCCGTGCGGCTCGGTCAGGTCCACCGTCACCGCCGACGGCGGGAAGGTGCGGACGGCGGCGGCGTCGGTGAGCACGTTGAGGCCCACGAGCCTGCCGACGTGTGCGGTGGCCGGGCGGGCGGCCACGTCGGCGGGCGTGCCCTCCTGCGCGACCCGGCCGCCCTCGAGCACGAGCACCCGGTCGGCCAGGGTGAGGGCGTCGACGGCGTCGTGGGTGACCAGCAGGGTCACCGTGCCGTGCGCGGCGGCCGTGGCGGCCAGGTGCTGGCCCAGCTCGGCGCGCAGGGTGGCCGCCACGCCGACGTCCAGGCCCGCGAAGGGCTCGTCCAGGAGCAGCAGGTCGGGCTCGGTCACCAGCGCACGGGCCACGGCCACCCGGCGCGCCTGGCCCCCCGAGAGGTCACCCGGACGACGGCCCGCGAGCGCGCCCACGCCGAGCCGCTCGAGCCACGCGGCGGCCGCCTCGCGGGCGGGCCCGCGCCGCACGCCCCGGGCGCGCAGGCCGAACGCGACGTTCTCCAGCGCGGTGAGGTGCTCGAACAGGGCACCGTCCTGCGGCACCAGCCCGACCCGCCGCTCCTGCACCGGCCCGGCGCTCACGTCACGACCCCGCAGCCGCACCGGCCCGTGTGCCGGCACCGTGCCCGCCAGCGCACCGACCAGCGAGGACTTGCCCGCCCCGTTCGGCCCGACCACGGCCAGCACCTCTCCCGGCGCGGCCCGGACGTCGGCCTCGACCCGGCCCGGCACCCGCACCCGGGCGTGCAGGCCGTCCCCGCTCGCCGTGCTCATGCCCGCTCCCGGCGGTGGCCGCGCAGCGGGTCGAGCCAGCGGTGCCGCAGGCCGGCGAGCACGGCCAGCGAGACGGCCAGCAGCACGAGCGCGAGCGCGCGGGCGTCGTCGGCGTCCGCCTGGAGCGCCGTGTAGACCAGTGACGGCATGGTCTGCGTGGTGCCGGGGAAGTTGCCGGCGAAGGTGATGGTGGCGCCGAACTCGCCGAGGCTGCGGGCCCACGCGAGCACGCACCCGGCGAGCACGCCGGGCACGGCCAGGGGCAGCACCACCCGGCGGAACGCGTACCAGCGGCTCGCGCCGAGCGTGGCCGCCACGGCGTCGCAGCGCTCACCGGCGCTGCGCAGCGCACCCTCCACGCTGAGCACGTAGAACGGCATCGCGCAGAAGACGTGCGCCAGCACCACGCCGGCCGTCGTGTAGGGCAGCGTGAGGCCGAACGCCTCGCGCAGGGGGGCGCCCACCACGCCGGTGCGCCCGAACGCGGTCACCAGCGCGACACCGGCCACCACCGGCGGCAGCACCAGCGGTACCGCGACAAGGGCCCGCAGCAGCCCGAGGCCGGGCAGGTCCAGCCGCGCCAGCACCCACGCGAGCGGCGTGCCCAGCAGGAGGCAGACGAGCACGGTGGCCAGCGACGTCCCCAGGGAGATCGCCAGCGCCTCACCCACCGCCTGGGACGCCAGACGCTCCGCGAGCGTGCCCCACGGAGCGGCCACCACGAGGGCGACCACGGGCACCACGAGGAGCAGCGCCGCCAGGGCCGCCGGCACCAGCAGGACGGCAGGGGGTCGACCCAGCCGGACGGGCCGCGTGCTCGGCCGGCTCGCGCCGCCTCCGCGTCCGGCCGTGCCCTGCTGGCTCACCGCTCAGCCCTGGGAGTCGCGGGGCGCGCCGAACCCCGCGTCGGCCAGCACCTGCTGCCCGGCGTCGGAGAGGACGAGGTCGATGAACTCCACGGCCAGGTCGGGCTCCTCGGCCTGGCTCAGCGGCGCCACGGCGTAGTCGGTGAGGTGGTCGTCCGCCCCGGGCACGGTGAAGGAGGTGACGTCGTCGCCGGCCGCGACCGCGTCGGTGGAGTAGACGAACCCGGCGTCCGCCTCGCCCGAGGTGACCTTCTGGAGCACGGCCTTCACGTCGACCTCGAGGCTCGCGGGGTCGGTCGTCACGCCTTGCTCCTCGGCGATGGTCGCCCACAGGTCGCCGCACGGGGCGGTCGCCACGCAGGCCACGTAGTCGACGTTCTCGGCCACGGCGTCGGCGAAGTCGGAGATGCCGGCCGGGTCGTCGGCGGGGGTGACGCCCACCAGCTGGTTGGAGGCGAACAGCTGGGGGGCGTCGGCGAGCGCGTCGGTCGCGTCCTGCATCGTCCGCAGGTCGGCGGTCGCGAGGACGTCGGCGGGCGCACCCTGCACGGCCTGGGCGGCCAGCGTCGCGGAGCTGTCGAAGGCCAGCGTGACCTCGACGCCGGGGTGCTCGGCCTCGAACTCGTCGGCCAGTGCGGTGTAGGTCTCGGTGAGCGATGCGGCCGCCAGCACGGTGAGCTCGGTGTCGGCGCCCGTGTCCGACCCCGTGTCCGACGCCGTGCTCGACCCGTCGCCGGAGCAGGCGGTCAGGGCGCCGGCGCCCAGGAGGGTGGCGGCGAGGAGCGCCGCCGTCCGGGTGCGGGTGCTCGGGCGGGTGCTGCGGGTGCGGGGGTTCACGGGGTCTCCACGGTGACGTTGGTGGACTTCACGCTCGCGACGACGCGCGAGCCGGGCTCGAGGCCGAGGTCGTCGGCGGCCTCGGCGGACATGAGCGAGACGAGGCGGTAGGGGCCGCACACCATGTCGACCTGGGCCATCACGGTGTCGCGCAGCACCCGGGTGACGATGCCGGGCAGCCGGTTGCGGGCGCTGACGTGCGCGGTGCGGGTCAGCCCGGGGTCGGGGTTCTCGACCAGGCTGGTGGCCAGGGCCGCGAGGTCGGGCCCGTCGATGACGAGACGACCCTGGTCGCGTCGTGAGGCGACGCGGCCCGCGTCGACCCAGCGGCGCACGGTGTCGTCACTGACGCCCAGGACCGTCGCTGCTTCCGCAACTGCGTAGGTGCTCACCCGTCCATGATGCCGCATCTGCGGTTTCTCCGCGCTGTGGGGGCCGCAGGACTGGTGGTGGGGAGGACGCGGATGTGGCTGCTCGGGGTGCGTCGGGGACGATGGGAGGCGTGAGTCAGGACGCTTCCGCCCCCGAGCCGGCCCCCGAGAAGCCGGGTCGCTACCAGCGCACCACCGGGGGCCTCATCGGCTCGATGATCGTGATGGTCGTCGTCGTGGTGGTGGCGTGGCAGGCGTTCGGCGCGTTCCGCGACGACGAGGTCTCGCCCGTGGGCACCGACATCGCCTACCCCGACGTGGCCGACGCGCTCGCGCTCTCCGACGGCACCTGGGTCTACCCGGCGTCGCTGCCCGCGGGATGGGTGCTCAACACCGACCCGCGCATCCCCTCGGCCGAGGGGTTCGTCGACCTGGCGATCCTCACCGACCACGACAGCGACGAGGAGACCGGCTTCTTCGTGGGCGTGCACGTGGAGGACGAGGACGTCGACGAGCTGGTCGACACCTACGTCGACGCCGCGGCGCGTGACGAGGGCGTCTACACGCTCGAGGGCGCGTCCGCGGGGGTGCCGAGCGAGTGGGAGACCTGGACCGACGAGGGTGGCGACACCGCCTACACCGCGACCATCGGCCGTGGCGGTCAGGAGAAGTCCGTCATCGTCTACGGCTCCGCGCCCGCCGAGGACCTCCAGGAGATGCTCGGCCTGCTCGTCTCGACCCGCGGCTGACACCCCCGAGGTCGAGGAAGGCGAAGTCCTGTCTCGAGACCACCGGTCGTCGAGGTGTGAGGAGCGTCAGCGACGAGCCTCGAGACGCCCGCACCCGACCAGCGACGTCAGCCCTGCTCTGCGTCCTTCTCCAGGACGGCCTCGAGCCGCTCCCGCGCACCGTCGAGCCACCCCTGGCACGCGGTGGCGAGGCGCTCGCCCCGCTCCCACAGGGCCAGTGACTCCTCCAGCGTCGTGCCGCCGGCCTCGAGCCGACGCACGGTCTCGACGAGCTCCTCGCGAGCCTGCTCGTAGGTCAGGTCGCCGAGGCCGTCCTCGGCCGGGGCCTTCTTCTTCTCAGCCATCTGCGTCCTTCTGCGTAGTGCTGGTCTTCTCGGTGCCCGTGACGTCGGCGTGCACCCGGCCGTCGGCGACCCGCACCGACACCCGGCTGCCGGCGGCCACGGCGTCGACGGAGGACACGACGTGCCCGCCGTCGTCCTGGAGGACGGCGTAGCCGCGCCGCAGGGTCTCCAGGGGGGAGAGCGCCCGGGCCCGGGCGCGGTGGTGGTCGATCTCGTCGGCGGCGCGGTCGAGGCGGTGGCCCAGGCTGCGTCTGGCGCGGTCGCGCAGCGCGAGCAGCTCGCCCGCGCGCTCGTCGAGCAGGGAGCGAGGGTCGGCCATCGCGGGGCGGGAGCGCAGCGCGTCGAGGGTGTGCTGCTCGCGCTCGAGGCGGGCGGCGAGCAGGGTGCGCAGGCGCTCGCGGGACCACGCGACGCCGGACAGCTCCTCCGCCACGTCCGGCACCACCCGCTTGGCCGCGTCGGTGGGCGTGGAGGCGCGCACGTCGGCGACGTAGTCGAGCAGCGGGGTGTCGGGCTCGTGGCCGATGGCGCTGACGACCGGGGTGCGCAGGGCGTGGACCGTGCGCACCATGCCCTCGTCGGAGAACGGCAGCAGGTCCTCCACGGAGCCGCCGCCGCGGGCGACCACGATGACGTCGACCTCCGGGTCGTTCTCCAGCCGGCGCAGCGCCTCGATGACCTCGCCCGCGCAGCGGGTGCCCTGCATGGTGGCGTGGGCGACCTCGAAGGAGACGGCCGGCCAGCGGCGTCGGGCGTTCTCGAGCACGTCGCGCTCGGCGGCGCTGCCGGGCGCGGTGACCAGCCCGACCGTGCGCGGCAGGAACGGCAGGGGGCGCTTGCGGGCGGCGTCGAACAGGCCCTCGGCCGCGAGCAGCTGGCGGCGCTGCTCGAGCCGGGCCAGGAGCTCGCCCAGGCCCACCATCCGGATCTCGCGGGCCTCCAGCGAGAGCGTGCCGCGGGGCGCGTAGTAGGAGGGCTTGGCGTAGACGACGATGCTCGCGCCCTCGACCAGCGGCGTGGGCAGCGAGTCGACCGTGACGCGGCTGCAGGTGACGGTGACCGACAGGTCGGCCACCGAGTCGCGCAGCGTGAGGAAGACACGGTTCATGCCCGGGCGCTTGCTCAGCTGGGCGACCTGGCCCTCCACCCAGACCGCGCCGAGCCGGTCGATGTAGCCCGACATCAGGTTGGCGATCTGACGCACGGGCGCCGGTGCGCTCGGCGAGGTCTCCAGGGGCATGGCGGCGAGGTTAGAGGACGCCACCGACGTCCCCCTACGATGAGGTCATGAGCACCGACATGGGGATGCCGCCGGTCCTGTCGCCCGAGGAGGCCGAGAAGCGCGTGCTGCTGGCCGCGCCGCGCGGGTACTGCGCCGGCGTCGACCGCGCCGTCGTCACCGTCGAGGAGGCTCTCGACCTCTACGGCCCGCCCGTCTACGTGCGCAAGCAGATCGTGCACAACAAGCACGTCGTGGCCGAGCTGGAGAAGCGCGGCGCGATCTTCGTCGAGGAGATCCCGGAGGTGCCCGAGGGCGCCACGGTCGTCTTCTCCGCCCACGGCGTGAGCCCCGAGGTGCACCGCGAGTCGCTGGAGCGCAACCTCAAGACCATCGACGCGACCTGCCCGCTGGTCACGAAGGTGCACCACGAGGCCAAGCGCTTCGCCAACGACGACTACGACATCCTGCTCATCGGCCACGCGGGCCACGAGGAGGTCGAGGGCACCGCCGGGGAGGCGCCCGAGCACATCCAGCTCGTGGAGGGCCCGGACGACGTGGCGAACGTCGTCGTGCGCGACCCCGCCCGCGTCGCCTGGCTCTCCCAGACCACGCTGTCGGTGGACGAGACGATGGCGACCGTCGACGCGATCCGCGAGCGCTTCCCGCTGCTGCTGGACCCGCCGTCGGACGACATCTGCTACGCCACCCAGAACCGCCAGCTGGCGGTCAAGGAGATCGCCAAGGACTCCGACCTCCTCATCGTGGTCGGCTCCGGCAACTCCTCGAACTCCGTGAGGCTGGTCGAGGTCGCCCTCGAGGCCGGCGCCGGCGCCTCCTACCGCGTCGACGACGCCTCGGAGATCGACGAGGCCTGGCTCGAGGGGGTCTCCACCGTGTCGGTCACCTCCGGCGCCTCGGTGCCCGAGGAGCTCGTCCAGGGCGTGCTCTCCTACCTCGCCGAGCGCGGCTACCCCGACGCCAAGGCCGTGCACTCCGCCGAGGAGTCCCTCGTCTTCGCGCTCCCCAAGGAGCTGCGTCGCGACCTCAAGGCCGCCAAGGCCGCTGCCGCCGCGCAGGACTAGGCTCGTCGGGTGGCACGCTTCGTCGACCTTCACCCCGAGAACCCGCAGCCCCGGCTCGTCCGGCAGGTCGTCGACGCCCTCCGGGACGACGACGCGCTGATCGCCTACCCGACGGACTCGGGCTACGCGCTCGGCTGCCGGCTGGGCAACCGGGACGGCCGCGACCGCATCCTCAAGATCCGTGGCCTCGACGAGCGCCACCACTTCACGCTGCTCTGCTCGGAGTTCAGCCAGCTCGGCCAGCTGGTGCACATCGACAACGCCGCGTTCCGGGCGATCAAGGCCTGCACGCCGGGCCCGTACACGTTCATCCTGCCGGGCACGCCCGAGGTGCCGCGTCGGCTGCTGCACCCGAAGAAGAAGACCGTCGGCGTGCGCATCCCCGACCACGTCGCCACGCAGGCGATCCTGGCCGAGCTGGGGGAGCCGTTGCTGTCCTCGACGCTGATCCTCCCGGGCGAGGAGGAGCCCCGGACCATCGGCTGGGACGTCAAGGAGGAGCTCGACCACGCGGTCGACGTCGTCATCGAGGCGGGGGAGACCCCCGCCGTGCCGACCACGGTCGTGGAGTGGACCGACGGGTACCCCGAGGTGCTGCGCGAGGGCGCGGGGGACGTCAGCCGCTTCGAGTGACGGCCGTTCCCGGTGCCCCTACGGCACTGGGCGTGCGGCGGCTCAGGAGGCCGTCGGGTGCGGTCGCGGGTGCGTGTGCGACTTGCGCACCCTGTCCCGGACGTAGAGCACCGCGAGCGCCAGCGCGTAGCCGAGGACGAGCGGGAACGCGTGCATGCTCATGCCGGCGACGACGGCCTGCACGGCCCGGTCGTCGGCCTCGGCCAGGAAAGCCGGGTCGATCAGGGCGGTGACGACCATCAGCCCGACCATCAGCCAGGGCGGGGCGCTGCCGACCACGAAGAAGTCGCCGGGTCGCACCAGCAGGGCCATGGCGATGCAGGCCAGCACGAACACGGTGTCGAAGAGCCAGCCCACGTCGGCGCCCCACCACAGGTCGAGGGCCAGCGCGGAACCGGTGGCGGCCGTCGCGAGGGCGGCGACCTGCCACCCGGGCTCGCGGCCCTCCTCCCACACCGTGCGTGCCGTCATCGTGAGTCCGCCTCGCGCCTCTGGTCCTGGTCGCCGTGCTCCTCGGGACGCTCCAGCTGGACCGCCTCCAGCCCCACGCTAGGGCGGGCCTGGCCCGGGTGATCGGTGCCACGCCGTGCGACGGCCTGCAGGTCGACGGGGCGCGGAGAGGTCAGGTGCTCCTCCGTCACGCCCTGCTCCTCGAAGCGACGGGCGGACACGAGCACGCGCGACTCCAGCGAGCCGATCGCCGCGTTGTAGTGCCCGACGGCGGCGTTGAGCGACCGGCCGACCGAGTCGAGGTGGCCGCCGAGGGTGCCGAGACGGCGGTGCAGCTCGCGGCCCAGGCGGTGCACCTCGCGGGTCTGCTCGGCCAGCGCCTCGTGGCGCCAGCCCTGCGCGACGGTGCGCAGCAGGGCGATCAGGGTGGTGGGGGAGGCGAGCACGACCTGCTTGGCGGCGGCGTGCTCGAGCAGCGACGGGTCGGCCTCGAGCGCCGCCGCGAGCACCGACTCGGCGGGCAGGAACAGGACCACGAACTCGGGCGCGGAGTCGAGCGCCTCCCAGTAGCCCTTGGAGGCGAGCTGGTCGACGTGCGTGCGGACCTGGCGGCCGTGCCGACGCAGGTGGGCCTCGCGCTCGTCGTCCTCCTCGGCCGCGGTGGCGTCGAGGAAGCCCTCGAGGCTCACTTTGGCGTCGACCACGACGCTGCGCCCGCCGACGAGGTGCACGACGAGGTCGGGCCGCAGGGCGCCGTCCTCCAGGCGCACCTGCTCGGAGAAGTCCACCCGGTCCACCAGGCCGGCCAGCTCGACGGCGCGCCGCAGGTGCAGCTCGCCCCAGCGTCCGCGCACCTGCGGCTTGCGCAGGGCGGTGGCCAGCGAGGACGTCTCGCGGCGCAGCAGGTCGGTGGTGTGGCGCATGTCGAGCACCTGCTGGTGCAGCTGGCCCTGCCACGTGGCGCGGTTGTGCTCGAGGTCGCGCAGCTGGTCGCCGAGGCGCTCCAGACCCTCCTTGACCACGGCCGTCTCCTCGACCCGTGCGGTGAGGGAGGCGACCACGTCGTCACCCGAGGACGAGCCCCGCTGGGCGCGGGCGAGCGACCAGCCGACGAGCACGCCGAGCAGCACCCCGACGAGCAGGGTGGTGGCGAGGATGAGCAGGGTGCCGACGTCCATGCGACCACCATGGCGGAGACCACCGACAGCCCACGGTCAGGCGCGCGGCCCCACCGCGCGGACCCACCGCCGCCACGCGGGCTGGGGCGCGAACCCGGCACCCCGCCACAGCGACTGGCCCAGGTCGTTGCCCTCCAGCACCATCGCGTCCAGACGCGTGGCACCCAGGGCCTGCAAGCGCCTGGACGCGGCCTCCAGCAGGGCGGTCGCGACGCCCTGACGACGGGCGTCGGGGTGCACGGCCAGGCGGTAGAGGTGGGCGCGCCAACCGTCCCAGCCGGCGACGATGCTGCCGACCAACCGGCCCTCCGCCTCGGCCACCAGGCAGGCGTCCGGGTCGCGCTCCAGCAAACGCTCGACGGCGGCCGCGTCGTCGACAGGGCGGCTGTCGTTCTCCGCCGCCACCTCCCACAGCGCCAGCAGCGCAGGGACGTCCGCGTGGGTCGCGGCGCGCAGGGCGACCATCGCGTCAGTCGGCGAGGTCGACGACCACGGGTGCGTGGTCGGAGGGGGCGCCGGCGAAGACGGTGGGGTCGCGCTCCTCGCGGTCCACGAACGCTCCCGTCACGCGCGAGGCGAAGGCGTCCGAGCCGAGCACGAAGTCGATCCGCATGCCGCGGTTGCGCTCGAAGCGCTGCCGGTAGTAGTCCCAGTAGGTGTAGACCTCGGGGTCGGGCAGGTGAGTGCGGACGACGTCGGTCCAGCCGTCACCGGTGAAGGCCCCGAACGCCGCCCGCTCGGGCGGGGTGACGTGGGTGTCCTTGGCGAACGCCGTGATGTCGAAGACGTCGGTGTCCAGCGGGGCGATGTTCCAGTCGCCGACCAGGGCGGTCGGCTCGTCGCGCCACACGTCGGACGCGGCCTTCAGCCGGGCCAGCCAGTCGAGCTTGTAGTGGTAGTGCTCGTCGTCGGGCTTGCGACCGTTGGGCACGTACAGCGACCAGACGCGGACGCCGCCGCAGACCGCGCCCAGCGCGCGGGCCTCGACGACGGGGTCGGCGCCGCCCTTGCCGAAGGCCGGCTGGTCGGCGAAGTGCTCGGTGACGTCGTCCAGGCCGACGCGGCTGATGATCGCCACGCCGTTCCACTGGTTGTAGCCGGACGCGGCCACCTCGTAGCCCTTGGCCTCCAGCCCCATCACGGGCAGCTGCTCGGGCTTGGCCTTGGTCTCCTGCACGGCCAGCACGTCGACGTCGTGACGCTCGAGGAAGGCCTCGACACGGTCGATCCGGGTGCGCAGGGAGTTGACGTTCCAGGTCGCGATCCGCACGGGCGCACCCTAGTCCGGGCACGGTCGGCGGCCGGCGTCCGCCCGTGCTGTGCTCGTGCGCCCACCCTGCGCCCGACGTGCACCTGTCGTGCGCGTTGGGTGCTGGCGCGGCGCGCCCCTAGACTCGTCGCCCGTGGCTCTCACCATCGGCATCGTCGGCCTGCCCAACGCGGGCAAGTCCACCCTCTTCAACGCCCTGACCAAGAACGACGTGCTCGCGGCGAACTACCCGTTCGCGACGATCGAGCCGAACGTCGGCGTCGTGGGCGTGCCGGACTCCCGGCTGCCGAAGCTGGCGGAGATCTTCTCCAGCGAGAAGATCCTCCCGGCGACGGTGGAGTTCGTGGACATCGCGGGCATCGTCCGCGGGGCCTCGCAGGGCGAGGGCCTGGGCAACAAGTTCCTCTCCCACATCCGTGAGTCCGCGGCGATCTGCCAGGTCACCCGCGTGTTCGAGGACGAGGACGTCACCCACGTCGACGGCGAGGTGAACCCCGGCAACGACATCTCCACGATCCAGACCGAGCTCATCCTCGCCGACCTGGAGACCGTCGAGCGCGCCGTAGTCCGTCTCGAGAAGGAGTCGCGCAAGGTCAAGGACCTCGTCGCGAACCTCGAGGCCGCCAAGGAGGCGAAGGAGGCGCTCGAGGCGGGCACCCCGATCATCGCCACCTCGATCGACCGCTCCCTGCTGCGCGAGCTCTCGCTGCTCACTGCCAAGCCCTTCATCTACGTCTTCAACTGCGACTCCGACGAGCTCGCCGACGAGCCGCTCAAGCAGAAGATGCGCGACATCGTCGCGCCGGCCGAGGCGATCTTCCTCGACGCCAAGTTCGAGGCCGAGCTCGCCGAGCTGGACGAGGAGGAGGCCGCCGAGTTCCTCGCGGACGCCGGCATCGCCGAGCCCGGCCTCGAGGTCCTCGCCCGCGTCGGCTTCGACACCCTGGGCCTGCAGACCTACCTGACCGCCGGCCCCAAGGAGACGCGGGCCTGGACGATCAGGAAGGGCGACACGGCCCCCGAGGCCGCCGGTGTCATCCACACCGACTTCCAGAAGGGCTTCATCAAGGCCGAGATCGTCTCGTTCGACGACCTGGTAGCCCACGGCACGATGGTGAAGGCTCGCGAGGCCGGCCGCGTCCGCATGGAGGGCAAGGACTACGTGATGCACGACGGGGACGTCGTGGAGTTCCGCTTCAACGTCTGAGCCGTCCAGGACGGGGCCGCGTCCCACGTGCCGACCGCGCCGCTCGGTGCGCGTGCCGCACGGGCAGATACTGAGCCCATGACCGACACCCGTCCCGCAGACGCCGAGAATGTCGTCCTCCGTGGCACCCTGACGGCCCCCGACGCGCAGGTGGCGACCCTGGTCGAGACCCACATGCCCCTGCACGTGGAGCTGAGCCTCGCCGAGCCCGGCTGCCTCCACTTCGAGGTGACGCCCGCCGCCGCGCCGCTCACCTGGGAGCTCTCGGAGCGGTTCGTCGACACCGCGGCCTTCCGCGCCCACCAGGCGCGCGGTGCTGCGAGCGAGTGGGCGACGGTGTCGGCCCTGCTGTCCGAGGACTTCCGGATCACCGGCCTGACGGACTGAGCCTCACCACGGGGTCGCCGGCGGCTCGTCGAGCGCCGGCTCGACCTCGATGCCGGGGGAGACCTCGTCGGCCAGACGACGCAGCAGCACCTGCTGCTGGTCCCAGTGTCGTCGACGCCAGGCCGGGCCGGGGTCGTCGGCGAGGTCCTGGTAGGCCCGGGCCCACGCGAGGGCGTCCTCGATCAGTCCACGCGAGGCCCCGAGCCAGGCCCCGAGCACGTCGACGTCGTCGCTGAGGTGGCCCTCGCCCTCCCAGAAAGGCCCGGCGTGCCGGAGCGCGCGGAGCCGCAGGGGCCCCACCACGACCTCGTCGTCCTCGTCGGGCGTGCCGGGCCCCCCGGCGGGGAGACTGCTGTGACGCTCGGTCTCTGTCCGGTTCGTCATGACACTCATGCAAGCAGAGGTCGCCCACCCCGGCTACGGTGGCGCGATGACGAGGACCGACCAGGCCGCTCTCCGGCTCGCCACCGCCCCGCCGGAGGTGTTCGCCGCGCTCGTCGGCCGCGAGGCCCTCGAGGCCTGGCTGCCGCCTGCGGGGATGACCGGCCGGTTCGAGCACTTCGACCCCCGCACCGGCGGCTCGTACCGCCTCGTCCTGGCCTACGACGACGGGGGCCAGGGCGCGCAGCAGGGCAAGACGACGGCCGGCTCGGACGTGGTGGAGGCCCGCTACGTCGAGGTGGAGCCCGGCGCCCGCGTCGTGCAGGCCGTCGACTTCGTCAGCGACGACCCCGCGTTCGCGGGCACGATGACGATGACCTGGGAGGTCGCTCCCCGGGGCGACGGCACCCTGGTGCGGGTGCGCGCCGAGGACGTGCCGGCGGGCATCGACGCCGAGGTCCACACCGCCGCCCTGGCGTCCTCCCTGGACAACCTGGCGCGCCACCTCGGCGAGACCCACGTGGTGCTGCGCGGAGTCCTGGTCTGCCGGGACGAGTCCGAGGCCGGGGCGGTCGCCGACCACCTCGACGAGCACGTCGCCCTGACGCGCGCCGAGCCCGGGTGCCTGGACTTCGACGTGCACCCCGGTGCCGAGCCGCGCACCTGGAGCGTCGCCGAGCGGTTCGTGGACGCCGACGCCTTCCGCGCGCACCAGGCCCGCATCGTGACCAGCGCGTGGGGCGCCGCGACGGCCGGCATCGAGCGGCGCTACGAGGTCACCGGGCTCGACGACTGATGCGCTTCGTGGGCGCGATCCCTGGCAGATCATGCCAGTGATCGCACCCGGAACCGGTGAGACTGTCGCTCTGTCGCTCTGTCGCTCTGTCGGTGCAGCGCCGCATGATGGGCGCCATGACGACCTACTCGGGCAAGGAGCTCGAAGGCGCGACCTTCGAGCGGGCCAGCCTCCGCGGTGCCACGGTGCGGTTCTCCGACCTGACGGGGGTGAAGATCCGCGAGAGCGACGTGGGTGGCCTCGACATCGACAGCCACGACCTGTTCTTCGGCTCGCTGGTCGTCAACGGCGTGGACGTCGTCCCGCTGGTCGACGCGGAGCTGAACCGGAGGTTCCCCGGGCGTGAGCTGCAGAAGGCGCAGACCCCCGAGGGCCTGCGCGAGGCGTGGGTCGCGGTCCAGGAGGCCTGGGCCACGCTGGTCTCCGCCACCCCGCGCGAGCAGTGGGACGTCCAGGTCGACGGGGAGTGGTCGCTCGCGCAGACGCTGCGCCACCTCGTCCTCGCGACCGACGCGTGGCTGGGGCGCGGGGTGCTGCGCGTGCCGCAGCCCTGGCACCCCGTCGGGCAGATCTTCACCGGCGCCGCCGAGATGGGGTTCGACGTGTCGGTCTTCCGGGAGCCGGTCGACCACGAGGAGGTCCTCGCCGTGCGGGCCGAGCGGCAGCAGCAAGTGACAGAGTTCCTCACCACAGCAACGCCGGCGCTGCTCGCCGAGGAGCGGGACAACCCCTGGGACGACGACGGCACCGGCGACTGGCACCCCACCGTCGGCGACTGCGTGCGTGTGATCCTCGAGGAGGAGTGGGCGCACCTGCGCTACGTCACGCGTGACCTCGCGACGCTCACCCCGCCGGCCGGGTCCTGAGCAGGTGCCACGCCTCCACCTGGTGACTGACCTCGCGGCCGAGCCGCGGGCCTGCTTCGACCTCAGTCTTTCCGTCGACCTGCACACCGCGTCGATGGCCGCCTCCGAGGAGCGGGCCGTCGCCGGCGTGACCAGCGGGGTCATGGGGCCGGGTGAGACAGTCACCTGGCGGGCACGTCACTTCGGCTGGACGTTCACCATGACGTCCGAGATCAGCGAGCACGACCCGCCTCACCGGTTCGTCGACCGGCAGGTGCGCGGGCCGTTCGGTCGCTGGTGGCACGAGCACGCCTTCGAGGCCGTCCCCGGCGGCACCCGGATGACCGACCGCGTCGACTACGCCGCGCCGCTGGGTCCCCTCGGCAGGGCGGTCGACGCCCTCGTCCTGGCTCGCTACCTCATCCGGCTGCTCGAGGAGCGCAACGCGCACCTCGTGCGGGAGCTGGGACCGCTCCATCGGTGAGCCACGCTCTCACCTGGTGAGGAGGCCTGGCGGTCAGTCGGGAGCGACGGGCTCGTCGTCCGCTGCGACGACCTCCGCCGGCGCCAGGGCTCGGGCGATGGTCACCTGGCGGGTCCAGAACTCCCGCTCGTCCTTCTTCTTGCGCCGCATCCAGACGGTGAGCTCGAGGTTGCCCTTGCTCGCGTTGCACGAGCGGCAGGCGGGCACCACGTTCTCCAGCGTGTAGCGCCCGCCGCGCGAGATCGGCAGCATGCAGTCCTTCTGGAGCGCGCCGTCGTCGCCGGCGTCGCAGTAGGCGCACCCGTCCCAGGCCTCGCGCAACGCCGCCCACTGGGCCGGGGTGAGGTCGTTGACCACCAGCGCCTTGCGCCGCGCCCGGCGCCGTGAGTAGCGGGCGCTCTTCGTGCGGGACGGCATGGGCGGGAGCCTAGGCGCGGGTCCGCGTTCCGTCGCCGAACATCACCCGCGTGGCGACCTCGGCGAGGTCGCGTGCGACGTCGGCCGGGGGAGCGGTGGGCGTGATGACGTGCGAGAGCAGCAGGCGGACGACGGCCTCGACGCCGATCCGGGCACGGTCGTCGTCCAGGTCGGGCCACTGGGCACGTACCCACGCGCCGAACAGGGCGACCGCGTCGTGCAGCAACGGCTCGCTGCGGCTGGTCAGCAGCGGCAGCAGCGACGTGTCACCGCTCGCGGTGCCGGTGAGGACGGCCTGGAGGAACGGGTTGTCGGCGGTCGTCTCCAGGGTGTGCTGCGCAGCGTCGCGGACGGCGCCGGGCAGGTCGCCCGGGTGCTGGTCGAGCCGGGTCGCCACGTCCGCGAAGTAGGCCTGGGCCTCGCGGCCGACGAGGGCGAGCCCGAGGTCCTCCTTGGTGCCGAACTCGTTGTGCAGCGTCTGCCGGCTGACGCCGACCTCCCGCGCGACCGAGCCCATGCGCACCGAGGCCCAGCCGACGTCGAGCACCACGCGACGGGTCGAGTCGAGCGCGAGGTCCCGCACGCGGGAGCGCAGCTCGGCGCGGGAGTCGGCGCGCAGGTCCTCGGCGGTCGTCACGGGGCCACCGTACCGCTCGCGCGACAGATGTGGACGAACGTCGCCCACTGTTGACAGAAACGAGGAAATGTCAAAGAGTCGTGCCACTCACCCCCCCCAGGAGGACCTGATGGCCGACGACGTCCAGCAGAGCGAGACCAGCGCCCGCACCCGTGCCGAGCGCCCTTACGACCCCCTCGACCTCTCCTCGCTCGCGTTCTGGTCGAGCACGGCCGCCGAGCGGGAGCGGACGTTCGCGCAGCTGCGTGCCGAGCGCCCCGTCTCCTGGCACCGGCCGGTCGAGAACGGGCTGTTCGAGGACCCGAACGACCAGGGCTTCTGGGCGGTCGTGACGCACCGCCACGTCACCGAGGTGACGCGTCGCCACGAGGACTTCGTCTCCGGGGAGGGCATCGTCTTCGAGTCGATGCCCCGCGAGCTGCTCGACGCCGGGCAAGGGTTCATCGCCCTCGACCCACCGCGGCACACGCGTGTGAGGCGCCTGCTCACCAGTGCCTTCACCCCACGTCAGATGCGCCGCATCGCCGACCGCATCCAGGCCAACTCGCGTCGCATCGTGGACGACGTCGCCGCGCTGGGCGAGGTCGACCTGGTGCGCCACGTCTCCGCGCTGGTGCCCATGCACAACATCTGCGACATGGTCGGGGTGCCGGCGGAGCACCGACGCACCGTGGCGCACGAGTCCCAGTTCGCCGGCGGCTGGCGCGACGAGTCGTTGATGCAGGGCGCCGAGCCCCTGGGCCGGCTCCTCGAGGCCGCCGGCACGATGCGCGAGCTCTGCTTCGAGCTCGTCGCCCAGCGGCGGGCGCACCCCGAGGACGACCTCCTGACCGCCCTGGTGCAGGCCGAGATCGACGGCGAGCACCTGAGTGACGACGAGATCGTCTCCTTCTTCGGCCTGATGATGATCGCGGGCAACGACACGACGCGGCAGTCCACGAGCCACGGCGTGCTCGCGCTCGCCCGCCACCCCGAGCAGCGGGCCTGGCTGCTCGAGGACCTGGACGAGCGCCTGCCCGGTGCTGTCGAGGAGATCGTCCGGTGGGCCACGCCGATCATGACCTTCCGACGCACGGCGGCCCGTGACTGCGAGCTGGACGGCCGGCAGATCACCGCCGGCGACAAGGTGGTCATGTTCTACGCCTCGGCGAACTTCGACGAGACGGCCTTCGAGCACCCCGAGCGGTTCGACGTCTCCCGCTCCCCCAACCCGCACCTCTCCTTCGGGGGCGGCGGCATCCACCACTGCCTGGGCAACCAGCTGGCCCGCATGCAGCTGGCCGCCACCTTCCGGGAGCTGCTCACCCGTCTGCCCGACCTGGAGGTCGTCGGCGAGCCGGAGCTGGGCTCCGGCAACTTCTTCCACGCCGTCAACGCGATGACGGTGCGGTTCACGCCCGAGTCGGCCCGGGCCGCGGCACGGGTGGGGAGCGGGTCGTGAGGGTCGTCCACGACCAGGCACGGTGCGCCTCGATCGGCATGTGCGAGGACCTCGCCCCCGACGTCTTCGAGGTGAGCGACGACGGCGCGCTCACCGTGCTCGACAGCACGCCGGCGAGCGAGCGGCAGGCCGCCGTCCGCGCCGCCTGCGAGGCCTGCCCGACCGGAGCCCTGCGGCTGGAGGAGTAGGGGTCAGCCCAGGGCGTCGGCCTGCGCGTGCAGGTACCGCTGCTCGGGCACGGAGTCGGTGAGCGCGGCGGCCCGGCGGAAGTCTTCGGCGGCGCCGGGGTGCCCCAGGCGCGAGCGCAGGTGGGCGCGCACGGCCAGGGGGCGGTGGTCGCGCGGACGAGCGGCGACCAGGGGCTCGACGGCGGCCAGCCCGGCCTCGGCGCCCTCGACCTCGGCCAGCGCGACGGCCGCGCCCAGCCGCGAGGCCGGGTGGGGGTCGACCTCGACCAGCATCCGGTACAGCGCCAGGACCTGCGGCCAGTCGGTGTCCTCGAACGCCGGGGCGGTCGCGTGCACGGCGGCGATGGCGGCCTGGAGCTGGAAGGTGCCCACCGGCCCGTGCGGCAACGCCTCCTCGAGGAGCGAGACCGCGCGGTCGACGGCGCCCCGGTCCCAGGTGCTGCGGTCCTGCTCGGCGAGCCGCACCAGCCGGCCCGCCGCGACCCGGCCCGGCGCCCGCGCCACCGTCAGCAGCGCCAGGGCGAGCAGGCCGGTGGTCTCCGGGTCACGGGGCAGCGCCCGGTGCAGCCGCTCGGCCAGCCGCAGCGCCTCACCGGTCAGGTCGGCGTCGAGGACCGTCGGCCCGGCCGGCAGGCTCGCACCGGTCGTCAGCACCAGGTGCACCACGTGCCGCACCGCGTGCAGCCGCGCCGCCAGCTCCTCGGGTGGGATCGGCCCGAAGCGCACCCCGGCCGTGCGCAGCGACGCCTTCGCCCGGCTGATCCGCTGCGCGGCGGTGCTGCGTGGCACCAGCAGCCCGGCCGCGATCTGCTCGGTGCTCAGCCCGGCGACCGCCCGCAGGGTCAGCGCCACCGCCGACGTCCGGCTGAGCACGGGGTGGCTGCACAGCAGCAGCACCTGCAACGAGTCGTCCTGGTCTCCGGCGCGGTCGCTCCAGGTCGCCCCGTCGGCCGGCCGCGCGGAGGTCCGGTCCGTCTCGGCACGCCGTTCCCGCGCCGGACGCGCGGCGTCGGAGCGCTGGGCGTCGACGAGGCGGCGGGAGGCCACCCGGACGAGCCAGCCACGCGGGTTGGCCGGCACCCCGTCGCGTGGCCACTGCACCGCCGCGTCCGCGAGCGCCTCCTGCGCGGCGTCCTCGCAGTCGGCGAGGTCGCCCGAGCGTCGCCCGAGCGCGGCGAGGACGTGCGGCGCCTCGCGACGCCACACGTCCCCGACCACGTCCGCGACCGGCGCCCGCGCGGCGTGGCCGCCCACGTCGCCGCCCACGTCGCCGCCCACGTCGCCGCCCACGTGGCTCACCGAGGACGAGACCCGCCGGCGGGTCAGGCCTCGCAGCCGGGCCGCATGGTCGGCCGCAGCTCGATGGTGTCGCCGGGGCAGGCGAACGCCTCGGCGATCTCCCGGGCCCGCGCCTGTGTCTCGACGTCGATGACGAAGAACCCGGCGAGGTGCTCCTTGCTCTCCGCGTACGGACCGTCGGAGGCGACCGGCCCCTCGTCGTAGCCGAGCACGACCGAGGTCGACGGGTCGCCGAGCGCGCACCCGTAGACGATCTCGCCGGCCGCGTCGGCCTCGCCGAAGACCTTGTCCCAGTGCGCGCCCAGGGCGGCCTTCTTCTCCGCCGGGAGGGCCTGGTACTCGGCGGTGAGGTCACTGGTCGGGTGGCCCCAGGGCTGGGGGTTGGAGTGGATCAGGACGACGAACTTCATTGCGTGCTCCCTCGGGGGACGGGCCGCCTCTCGGCCCTGCGACCGTACGTCGGAGCCACCTCAGCGGATTCGACACGGCAGCGCAACCAGGACCGGGGCCTGTCGCCCGGGTCACAGGAAGTCCCAGGTCAGGAGTCTGCGCGCGGTCAACCCCGGCTGCGGAGGTCAGGACCTTCGGGGACCATGGTCCCGACCATGCCCGCCAGGGGTTGTCCGTGGGTGCGGGCCGGTAGAACGATCAAAACATGGCCGACGCAGCCGTCATCCCCGCCCCGCAGGACACCTCGCCGGCCCCGGTGCGCAGGGAGGTCGGGGTCACCGAGCTGGCGCTGCGCGACGCGCACCAGAGCCTCATGGCGACCCGGATGGCGCTGGAGGACATGGTCGGTGCCTGCGAGGACATCGACGCCGCCGGCTACTGGTCGGTGGAGTGCTGGGGCGGGGCCACCTACGACGCCTGCATCCGGTTCCTCAACGAGGACCCGTGGGTGCGGCTGCGGACCTTCCGCGAGCTGATGCCGAACAGCCGGCTGCAGATGCTGCTGCGTGGGCAGAACCTGCTCGGCTACCGGCACTACTCCGACGACGTGGTGAACCGCTTCGTGGAGAAGTCGGCCGAGAACGGCATGGACGTCTACCGGGTCTTCGACGCCCTCAACGACACCCGCAACGTGCGCGAGGCGATCGCGGCGGTGCGCCGCGTGGGCAAGCACGCCCAGGGCACGCTCTGCTACACCGAGAGCCCGCTGCACGCGATCGAGGGCTACGTCGCCCAGGCGCACGAGCTGATGGAGCTCGGCTGCGACTCGCTGTGCATCAAGGACATGGCTGCCCTGCTGCGCCCGCAGCCGGCGTTCGACCTCGTCCGGGCCATCAAGGAGGGCGTCGGTGAGGACGTCCGGGTCCACGTGCACTGCCACGCCACGACCGGCGTGACGCTGGTGAGCCTGATGAAGGCGATCGAGGCCGGCGCCGACGTGGTCGACACCGCCATCTCCTCCGTCTCGATGGGGCCGGGCCACAACCCCACCGAGTCCCTGGTGGAGATGCTGGCCGGCACCGGGTTCACCACCCACCTCGACGACGAGCGGCTGCGGCGGGTCAAGGACCACTTCGCGCGGGTGCGCCCGCGCTACACCGAGTTCATGTCGGCCATCACCGGCGTCGAGACGGAGATCTTCAGCAGCCAGATCCCCGGCGGGATGATCTCGAACATGGAGTCGCAGCTGCGCCAGCAGGGTGCGGGCGACCGGCTGCGCGAGGTGCTGGCGGAGGTGCCGCGGGTCCGCGAGGCCGCCGGGTTCCCCCCGCTGGTGACCCCCTCGAGCCAGATCGTCGGCACGCAGGCGGTGTTCAACGTGCTGATGGGGCCGTACAAGGTGCTGACGGCCGAGTTCGCCGACCTGATGCTCGGCTACTACGGGCAGACGCTGGGGGAGCGGAACCCGAAGATCGTCGCGATGGCGCGGGCCCAGACGAAGAAGGAGCCGATCGACGTCCGCCCGGCCGACCTGCTGGCGCCGGAGTGGGACGGCCTGGTGGCCGCCACCGCCGACCTCGACGGCGCGGACGGCAGCGACGAGGACGTCCTGACGCACGCGATGTTCCCCGGCGTGGCCCCCGGGTTCCTCGCCCAGCGCCACGAGGGGCCGCGCAACGTGGGTCGCGACCCCGGTGAGCTGGCCGCCGAGCGGCTGGCGCGGGAGGCCGGCGACGGCCCCTCGACCGCGCCCGTGCACTACTCCGTGACCCTCGACGGCAAGGCCCACCAGGTCGCCGTCCAGCGGGTCTGAGCCCGAGGAGGGAACCTCGATGTCCACCCGACCCCTGCCCCCGGACGCCTCCCTGGCCGACCGCACCGCCGAGCTGCGCGAGCAGCGCGCCCGGGTCGCGCTCGGCGGCGGCGAGAAGCGGCTGGCCAAGCAGCACGAGCAGGGCAAGCTCACCGCCCGCGAGCGCGTCGACGCGCTGCTCGACCCGGGCACGTTCGCCGAGACCGGGATGTTCGCCCGGCACACCTCCACCTACTTCGGTCTCGACAAGGTGGAGATGCCCGCGGACGGCGTGGTCACCGGCGCCGGGGCCGTGCTCGGCCGCCCGGTGCACGTGGCCAGCCAGGACTTCACCGTCGCCGGCGGCAGCGCCGGCGAGGTGCACTCCGACAAGGTCGTGGCGATGATGCGGGCCAGCCTCTCGACCGGCACGCCGTTCGTGTTCATCAACGACTCGGGCGGGGCGCGCGTGCAGGAGGGGATCGGCTCGCTGGCCGGCTACGGCCGGGTGTTCTACAGCAACGTGCTGCTCTCCGGGGTCGTGCCGCAGGTCGCGATCATCGCCGGCCCGTGCGCGGGGGGCGCCGCCTACTCCCCGGCCCTGACCGACTTCGTCATCCAGACCCGTCAGGCACACATGTTCATCACCGGGCCGAACGTGATCGCGCAGGTCACCGGCGAGCAGGTCACCGCGGACGCCCTCGGCGGCGCCGACGCGCACATGACCCGCTCCGGCGTCACCCACTTCGTCGCGGACGACGACGAGCAGGCCGTGCTCATCGCCAAGAAGCTGCTCAGCTTCCTGCCGCAGAACAACACCGAGGACCCGCCGATCGTCGACCCCGACGACGTCATCGAGCCCGATCCCTCGCTCCTCGAGGTCGTGCCGACCAGCGCGAAGAAGGGCTACGACGTGCGCGAGGTGGTCGCCCGCCTCGTCGACCGTGGCGACTTCCTCGAGGTGCAGGCCGGGTACGCCCAGAACATCGTGGTCGGGTTCGGCCGCATCACCGGCCGCACGGTGGGCGTGGTCGCCAACCAGCCCACCGTCATGTCCGGCGTGCTCGACATCGACGCCAGCGACAAGGCCTCGTCCTTCGTCCGCTTCTGCAACGCCTTCAACATCCCGCTCCTCACGCTGGTCGACGTGCCGGGCTTCCTGCCCGGCGTCGCCCAGGAGCACCACGGGATCATCCGGCACGGGGCCAAGCTGCTCTACGCCTACTCGGCGGCCACCGTCCCCAAGGTGACGGTGGTGCTGCGCAAGGCCTACGGCGGCGCCTACGTCGCGATGTGCTCGAAGGACCTGGGGGCCGACAAGGTCTTCGCCTGGCCCAGCGCCGAGATCGCCGTCATGGGGGCCGAGGGCGCCGCCGAGATCGTGTTCCGCCGCGAGATCGCCGGTGCCGAGGACCCCGCGGCCCGCCGCCAGGAGCTGATCGAGGAGTACCGCTCGACCTTCTCCACCCCCTACGTCGCCGCCTCGCGCGGCCTGGTGGACGACATCATCGACCCCGCCGAGACCCGCGCGCAGGTCTCCCGGGCGCTGGAGGTGCTGGCCGCCAAGCGTGACGTGCGGCCGGCCAAGAAGCACGGGCTGGGCCCGACATGACCGGCGACCCGCGCCCCGAGGTGCAGCTCGAGCAGGTCCTGGAGCAGGTTCTGGAGCAGGTCCGCGCGCTCACGCAGCGCGTCGACCGGCTCGAGGCCGAGCTCGCGCAGACCCGGGCGCTGCTCCCCGTCCCGGAGGTGCCGCCGGAGGTGGTGCTCGCCATCTCCGCGGCCGTCGCGGAGTTCCTGGGGCACCGCGCGAAGGTCAAGCAGGTGCACTACCGCTCGGGCGCGGCCTGGGCGCAGCAGGGCCGGGCCATGGTGCACGGCCACCGGATCATGCACGGGGTGCGCTGAGGATGCGCGCCCAGGACGCCCGGAGCGACACGGTCGACCAGGCAGGAAGGAGCCGGTCATGCGGCTGAAGGTCACCGTGGACGGGGTCGCCTACGACGTGGAGGTCGAGGTCGAGGAGGAGCCGACGCCCACCGTGGGCGCGGTGTTCATGACCGGCGGGTCGTTCGCGCCGGCAGCCGCGGGCGCAGCTCCCGGTGGGTCGACCGGCCCCGCCTCGTCCGGGGGCACGGGGGACGGGGTGAAGGCACCGCTCGCGGGGGCGGTCGCCCGGGTGCTGGTCGAGCCTGGGCAGGAGATCGCCGCCAACGACGTGCTCGTGGTCCTGGAGGCGATGAAGATGGAGACCGAGATCACCGCGCCGGCCGCGGGCACGGTCAGCGCCGTCCTCGTCGCTCCCGGCGACACGGTCAGCGGCGGTCAGGTGCTCGTGGAGATGGCCGAGGCTCAGTAGCGCGCCACGGAGTGCCGCTCCCGCTCGCGCACCACGACACCGCCCAGGAGCAGGACGACGGACCCCGCCGCGGCCGCGACGGCCAGCTCGAACCGGCGGGCACCGGCGGCCTCGCACCGGTCGTGGATCGCCACCGCGTCCTGCGGTGGCTCCCCGCCGGGGGTGTTGTCGCCGTGCAGCAGCACCGTGTCGTAGGGCGCGAGGCAGGTGTAGTCGTCCCCACGGCTGGTGCCGTCGATGCTCGGGTTGTCGAGCACCAGCCAGCACGCCGCCACGGCTGCCGCCACGGACAGCAGGAGCAGGACGCGGGCGGTCCACCGAAGGCTCAGCACCCCGCCATCCCACACCCACCACCTGAGAGGAGCCCGAACCTCAGCACGCGGCCAGCATCTCGTCCAGCGCACGGCGCTCCGAGTCGTCCACGCTCAGGTCCCACGCGGACTTCACCGCCACCCACTGCCGCGCGTACCGGCACTGGTAGGCCTGCCGAGGACGCCACGCAGCCGGGTCGTCGTCGCTCTTGGCGGCGTTGGTGGGCCCGTCCGAGGCCAGCAGCACGCCCAGGTCGTTCGCGTAGCGCCGGCGCCGCTCGTCCGACCAGTCCACCGCACCGGAGGTCCACGCCTCGGCCAGCGGCACGACGTGGTCGATCTGGATCGCCTGCGCCTGCCCCGGGTCCTTGAGGTCGTCGAACGTGAGCCGACGGCCGGTGTAGGGGTCGACCCAGGTGCCGGCGAGCACGTCGTGGTCGCAGGAGCCCTGCACCGCCACCGTCGTCGAGCCCGGCACCGCGTCGCGCAGGAGCACGTCGTCGCGCTGGTTGCAGCCGTTGCCGTCGACGTCGGCCCAGGCGCTGCCGAACGCGTCGCGGTCGTAGCCCAGCGACGACGGGCTCACCCGCGCCCCGGACGGCAGGGCCGCCAGCAGCCGCAGCGCCTTGCGGGCACCCGGGGTGGCCGCGTCCGCCTGCGTGCTGTCGGTCGACGTGGGCCGCCCGGCCTCCAGGACAGCGTCGCACCCGCCCGTCGCGAGCACGAGGACCAGCAGGCCGAGCAGGAGACGAAGGGGACGCACGCGCCGACCGTAGAGCACCCCTCCGACGGCGTACGCTGCGGCTCGTGCCCATGCCCAAGCGTGTCGACGTCGACGACTTCATGCACCACCTGGACGACGTCCAGCGTCCCCACCTCGAGCGCCTGCGAGCCCTCAGCCTGGCCGCCGACCCGGACGTCGAGGAGACGGTGCACTGGAACCAGCCGGCCTACCTCAAGGGCGGCGTGCGCCTCTGGGTGCTGCAGGGCTACAAGAAGCACTGCTCGCTGCGCTTCCCGACCCACCAGTTCGCCGCGCACGTCGACGAGGTGACCGCGGCGGGGCACGAGGCCGGCGAGGGCTTCGTCAAGCTGCCCTACGACCAGCCGCTGCCCGAGGACCTGTGCGCCCGGCTCATCGGCTACCGGCTCGCGGAGTTCGCCGAGACCGGCTCGACCTGGAACGGCTGAGCCGGCCCCGGGCGGTGCACCGGACCTGATCAGGTCAGCGCCAGGTTGTCCTTCAGCATCTGGTGCTCGTACTTGTCGCGCGCCAGGCCGCGGCGCTTGAGCTCGGGCATGAGGCCGTCGAGGACGTCGGAGAGGTAGTGCCTGGTGATGAGGCCGCCCCCTCCGGCGAACCAGAGGAAGCCGTCGCCGCCGACGTAGTCCATGACCTCCTCGATCTCGTCGACGATGGTCTCGGGCGTGCCCACCAGCGTGAGTGACTCCGACTGGCTGCTGCCGCTGATGATCTGGCGCAGCGTCCGGCCGGCGCCGACGCGGCGGTACTCGGCCAGCATGGAGCTGTCGGGGAGGTCGTCGGGGATCGGCGCGTCCAGGTCGAACTGGGCCCAGTCGGTGTTGCCGCCCGAGGACATGAGCGCCAGCTTGCGCATGATCGCGTCCGGGTCCAGCTCGTACATCCGCCGGTGCTTCTCGCGCGCCTCCTCGACGGTCTCCCCGACCACGGGCGTGACCATGTAGAGGATCTTGCAGGAGTCGGGGTCGCGCCCGAGCTTCTCCATCCGGGCGCGGATGTCGTCGCGGTACTCCTTCATCGACTCCTTGCCCTTGGGCGCGGAGACGATGACGTCCGCGTGCGCCGCGGCCAGGTCGCGGCCGGCGTTGGACATGCCGGCCTGCGCGATGACCGGCCGGCCCTGCGGCATCCGCAGGGTGTTCAGCGGGCCCCGCGAGCGGAAGTACTCGCCCTCGAAGTCGATCGGGTGCACCTTCGTGTGGTCGACGTAGGTCCCGGTCTCCTTGTCCATGACGAGGGCGTCGGGCTCCCACGAGTCCCACAGCTGCTTGACCAGGTCGACGAACTCGTGCGCGCGCTCGTAGCGGTGGTCGTGCTCGAAGATCGTGTCCATGCCGAAGTTCTGCACCGCGCGGTCCTCGGTGGAGGTGACGATGTTCCACCCGACCCGGCCCCGGGTGAGGTGGTCGAGCGTCGAGAGGGTGCGGGCGAGCATCCACGGCGGGTAGAGCGTGGTCGACATCGTGACGACGAGGCCCAGGTTCTTGGTGGCCGCCCCGATGGCCGCCGCCAGCGGGAGCGGATCGCCCTTGGGGGAGCGGGTCGTGTACTTCATCTCCAGCTCCATGGAGCCGCCGAAGGTGTCGGGCACGGTCACCGAGTCCTCGAGCATGATGAAGTCGACGCCCGCGGACTCGAGCATCTGCCCCATCCGCACGTAGAACTTCCCGTCCGTCCAGTCCTCGGGGCTGGTCGGGGCCCAGGGCGTCTTCCACGCCGTCGGCATGTAGTTGACGAACCATCCGTACTGCAGTCGCTTGGCCATCAGAACTCCATCAGGTTGTCGCGGAAGTGCTCGTAGGTGTACGAGGAGCGGGTCAGGCCACGGGCCTGGAGCTCGGGGACGAGGCCGTCGCAGATCTCGGTGATCTGACGGCGGGTGCCGGCGCCGGAGATCAGGAACCCGTCACCGCCGACCTCCTGCATGACCTCGTCCATCTGCGAGGCGATGGTCGACGGGGAGCCCACGAACGGGAAGGACTCGATCGACCAGGTGGAGGCGACCTCGCGCAGCGTCTTGCCGCCCGTGCCCATCCGCAGGAAGTCGGCCAGCGTCGAGCGGTGGCCGTTCGTCCCGACGTCGGGGACGGGCTGGTCGAGGTCGAAAGTGGAGAAGTCGTTCTCGGTCAGCGCCGAGAGGTGCCCCAGGGCAGCCTCGGCCCGCATCCGCGCGACCGCGGGCTCCTTCCACGACTCGCGGATCGCCAGCGCCTCCGCGTCCGTGGGGGCCACGGTCGGCATCACCACGAAGAGGATCTTGCAGTCGTCCGGCTTGCGGCCGGCCTCGACCATCCGCGCCCGGATGTCGTCGCGGAAGGCCTTCATCGCCTCGACCCCCTGCGCCGAGGCGATGATCGTGTCGGCGTGCGCCGCGGCGAAGTCGCGACCCCGGGGCGAGCCACCGGCCTGGCAGAACACCGGGCGCCCCTGCGGGCTGCGCACCGTGTTCATCGGTCCGCGGACCTTGAAGTACTGGCCCTCGTGCTCGATGGGGTGGATCTTCGTGTGGTCGACGTACTGCCCCGTCTCCTGGTCCATCACGATCGCGCCGGGCTCCCACGAGTCCCACAGCTTGGTGACGACGTCCACGAACTCGTCGGCGCGGTCGTAGCGCTCGTCGTGCTCGAACAGCTTCTCCATGCCGTAGTTCTGGGCGGCGCGGTCCTCGGAGGAGGTGACGATGTTCCAGCCCACGCGGCCGCCCGAGAGGTGGTCGAGCGTCGTCATCGTCCGCGCGAGCATGAACGGCGGGTAGAAGGACGTCGACATGGTGGCCACGACGCCGATCCGCTCGGTCGCCGCGGTCAGGAAGGGCACCAGCGGCACCGGGTCGTGCTTCGGGGCGTACAACGCGTGCTTGAGGTCGATCTGCGAGGAGCCGGCGTAGGCGTCGGAGACCATCGAGGAGTCCTCGATCATCATGTAGTCGAAGCCGGCGCGCTCGAGCGAGCGGACGAAGTCGATGTAGTAGTCGCCGTTGGCCCAGGTGCGACCCGAGTCCCCGGCCCAGGGCGAGCTCCAGGCCGGCGGGCGGAAGCTCATGAACCAGCCGAGGTGGAACGGCGCGGCCCCCACGTCAGCGGCCCTCGTAGCCGCTGGTGGAGGACGCGGTGAACGCGACCCGGTCGGCGCGGTAGCGGGCGAAGTTCATCATCCGCACCGAGCCGTCCTCGGACTCCAGCACCTGCTCGCGCAGGATCAGCGGGGCACCCTCGTCCGTGCCCAGCAGGGTGGCGCACCACGCGTCGGCCGCCACCGCCTCGACGGTGGTGCTCGTGCTGCCCAGGCGCACGCCGTACAGGCGGAGGAACGGGCGGTCCAGCGGCTCCCAGCGGTTCGTCATCCGGGCCATGTCGTAGCCCTCGGGGATGAGCTGGGAGAGCAGCGCCAGCGGCTCCCCGTCCACGTGGATCAGGCTCTCCACCAGCTGCATCCGGGCGGGGATGGCCATCGAGGACGACAGGTCCTCCGCGATGTCGATGAGCTCCTGCGCCAGCACCTCGACGGTGACCCGCTGCTCGAACTGCTCCTCGCAGTCGCCGTCGAACCCCACGATCTCGTCGGGGGAGACGCGGATCATCGGCCGCGGGATGATGGTGCCGATCGCGGGCCGACGGATCACCAGGCCCTCGTCGGCGAGCCGCCGCAGGACCTCGCGCACGGCGTTGCGGCCGATGCCGAGGGTGCGCACGAGCTTGAACTCCACGAGCGGCTGGTCGGGACCGAGCCGGCCGCGGCGGATGGAGGAGCGGAGGGCGTCGTGGGCGAGCCGGATGGCCCGGTCGCGCGAGGACCCGACCCGGCGCGTCGTCGTCACTGTCTTCCTCACCTGCTGGTCGAGCATGGGATCTCCTTGTGGGAAACGGGGGAGAGCACGGGAGAGCGTGGGGCGTGACGACGTCGTCCCACCCGCTACAGGTGTCGATGGTTGGGTCGGTTTGTTTCGCGCCGGACAACCGGGAGGACGCGGTTCGTTTCGCCGTTCGCCCCGGCGCGTCGAGCCGTTGGTCCCGGCCCGGCGGGACGTCCTGCGCGGTGCCGGCTCGTCCTTCCCACGCGCGAGGCAGGCGCATCGTTGCAGGTCAGAGGCTTGCAGTCGGCGGTGAGATTTCTGCGGCGTAGCAATCGAGGGCCCTCGGACGAGGCGGGGCGACCGGCGTGAGTGGGTCGGTCAACGGGCGGAAGTGCCGTCCGTCGCCGCGGTCCCAGGCGTGACGACAGGGGTGCGGAGTGGCGCAACTGAGGAGCAACCGCTGGTCGGCGCGGGAGAAACAATCGACTGCGAGAACTACTCCTGCAGCCGACGACGACCGTCGCCGGACAGCCCCGTGAAGGAGTGCTCTCTCATGTTCCACCTCGGTTGGTTCCTCGGTGACAGCTACGGCATCCACCCGTGGCTCGGGCCCTGGTCGGGCAACGTCCGCAAGGACTGGATGAAGCCCGGCATGTACGTGGACCTGGCGACGTCGCTGGAGCGCGGCGGCTTCGACTTCCTCTTCATCGAGGACACCGCGATGGTCGAGGACACCCTGCACGGCTCGATGGAGACCTCCCTGAAGTACGGGATGATGGCCCCCAAGAACGACCCGCTGCCGCTGATGCCGCTCATGGCCGCGCACACCCGCCACCTGGGCATCATCTCGACCATCTCGACCATCCAGTACCCGCCGTACCTGGCGGCCCGGATGATGGCGACGATGGACCACCTCACCGAGGGGCGGGCCGGCATGAACGTCGTGACCTCGGTGACCAACCGCGTCGCGCAGAACTTCGGCTACGACGAGCACATGGAGCACGACGAGCGCTACGCCCAGGCCGGCGAGTGGATGGACGTCTGCACCAAGCTCTGGGACTCGTGGGAGCCCGACGCGTTCGTCGGCGACACCGAGGAGCCCCGGCTCATCGACCACACGAAGGTGCACCCCATCCACCACGAGGGGAAGTACTTCAAGGTCCGCGGGCCGCTCAACACGATGCCCGGGCCGCAGCACCGCCCCGTCATCGGTCAGGCCGGCAACTCGATCCCCGGCCGCAACCTCGCCGCCCGGCACGCGGACACGATGCTCGCCTTCGGCACCAGCGTCGAGCAGATGAAGACGTTCCGCGAGGACATGCGGGCCCGGATGATCGAGGCCGGCCGCAAGCCGGACGAGATCAAGGTGATGTTCCTGGCCACCCCGACCCTCGGCGACACCGACGCGGAGGCCCGGGCCCGGCAGGAGGCCATCAACACGGCGAACAGCGAGGCCCCCATCGAGACCAAGCTCTGGGGCCTGTCCTACATCTCCGGCGGCACCGTCGACTTCGGCAAGTTCGACCTCGACCAGCCGGTGCCCGAGATCATCGGCAACGGCGAGCAGAGCTCCCTGGCCAAGTTCTACGAGCGGGCGCGCGGCAAGACGCTGCGCGAGGCGCTGACCGGCAAGCCCCAGGTCGGCGCCGACCTCGACCTCGTCGGCTCGCCCGACACCGTGGCGGCCAAGATGGGCGAGATCATGGAGGAGGTCGGCGGCGACGGGTTCCTGCTCTACCCCGAGATGAACCGCCGGACGATCGCCGAGACCGTCGACGGTCTCGCCGCCGCGCTGCAGAAGCGCGGCCTGGTGCGCACGGGCTACGACGCCCCGACGTTCCGCGACAACCTCATGGCCTTCTGAGCCCGGCACCACAGGCACGCCCCGACCCCGACAGCACCGTCACAGCTGGTTGCACCGGCGTAACTCGCTGATAACTGCACTGCCCCGTTCCCGAAGCGAGAGGTTGGTTCGTTAGTTCCATGACTGAGCACCCGAAGAGCACCGCCCCGGTGGCCGCTGCGGCCGCCACCGGGCAGAACGACCACGCCGTCCTCGTCCGCGACCTGGTGGTCCGGGCGGAGAACAGCCGCGGCTCCGCCGAGCTCCTGCACGGCGTCTCCGTCAGGGTCGGCGCCGGCACCATGCACGGGCTGGTGGGCGAGACCGGCTCCGGCAAGTCCATCACCGCCTCGGCGGTGATGGGCCTGCTGCCCAAGGGCGTGACCGTGGAGTCCGGCTCCATCCTGCTGGGCGACCGCGAGCTGGTCGGCGCCGGCGACAAGGAGCTGCACGACCTGCGCGGGCCGCGGTTCGGGATGATCTTCCAGAACCCGCGCACGGCCCTGCACCCCATGCACGCGGTCGGCAAGCAGATGGACCGGGTGCTGCGCACCCACCTGTCGCTGGGCAAGAAGGAGCGCGCCGAGCGCGTGCTGCACTACCTCAACCTCGTCGGCATCCCGGACGCCTCCCGCATCGCCCGCGCCTTCCCGCACGAGCTGTCGGGCGGCCTCGCCCAGCGCGTGGTCATCGCGACCGCCCTGCTGTGCGACCCGACCTTCCTCATCGCCGACGAGCCCACGACCGGCCTGGACGCCACGGTGCAGCGCCAGATCCTCGAGCTCATCTCCCGGCTGCAGCACGAGCTGGGGCTGTCGGTCCTGATGATCACCCACGACCTGTCGATCGTCGCCCAGTACTGCGACACGGTCACGGTCATGCTGCACGGCTCCGTGGTCGAGGACGGGCCGGTGCGCCGCGTCCTGCGCGAGCCGGAGGCCGAGTACACCCGCAACCTGCTCCAGGCCTCCACCCTGTCCCACGTGACCCGACGAGTGAGGGCCGCCGCATGACCCTCGTGAGCGAGAACCTCTCCATGAGCACCAGCACCCAGGACGCCGTCGTCGAGCTGCGCGACCTCGTGAAGGTCTACCCCGGGCGCGGGGGCGGGGCCGACGTGGTCGCCATCGACCACACCAACCTGCGGGTGGAGAAGGGCAGCACACTCGGCATCGTCGGCGAGTCCGGCTCCGGCAAGTCGACGCTGGCCCGGTGCCTGCTCGGGCTGGTCTCGGCGGACTCCGGCGTCGCCAACGTGCTGGGCACCGACACCGTCAGCGCCGGCCAGCGGGAGCTGCGCGACCTGCGCGGCCGCGCCGGCATCGTCTTCCAGGAGCCCTTCGAGGCCCTCGACCCGCGGATGCGGATCGAGGACGCGATCGGCGAGCCGCTCCGGCTGCACCGTGGTCTGCGCGGCAAGGCCCTGGAGGCCAAGGTCGTCGAGCTGATGGAGCTCGTCGTCCTCGACCCCGCGCTGCGCCACCGCTACCCCCACCAGCTCTCGGGAGGTCAGCAGCAGCGCACCAACATCGCCCGTGCCCTGGCCACCGAGCCCCAGCTGCTGGTCCTCGACGAGCCCACCTCGGCGCTCGACGTGTCGGTGCGCTCGGAGATCCTCAGCCTGCTCGTCACGCTCCAGAACGAGCTGGACCTGACCTACATCCTGGTCTCGCACGACCTGACGACGATCCGCGCGGTGTGCAGCCACCTGGCCGTCATGTACCTCGGTCGCGTCGTCGAGCAGGGTCGGGTCGAGGACGTCCTCGACCGGCCCACCCACCCCTACACGCAGTTCCTGCTCGGGTCGGCACTGTCGCTGGACCCCGACGTCAAGACCCCGCCGCCGGCCGTCAACGAGGCAGGGCTGGACACGAAGGTCGACCGCAACGGCTGCTGCTTCGCACCTCGGTGCGTCGCGACCACCGACCCGGGGGCGTGCACCTCGACGGTCCCCCTCCTGGTCCAGCGCGGGACCACCCAGCTCGTGGCGTGCCACGAGGCCGGGGCCTGAGACCCCTCCGACGACACCGACCGCCCCGCACCAGGTGAAGGGAACCTCCCCATGACCACCCTCGACACAGCGGTGGCCCCCCGGACAGAGCCGTCCGAGGCGCAACGCAAGCCCCAGAAGACCCGGCAGAAGAGCGTCCTGCTGCCGCTGGTGGGCCGACGCCTCCTGGTGATGATCCCGACGCTGTTCGGCATCGTTACGCTCACCTTCATCCTCACCCACGCGTTGGGCGGCAACCCCGCCGCCCAGATCGCCGGCCAGGCCCAGGACCCCGAGGTCATCGCGGCCATCGAGGCAGAGTACGGCTTCGACAAGCCCCTGATCGTGCAGTACTGGAACTACATGACCGGCCTGCTCCAGGGCGACATGGGCGTCTCCACGGTCACGAACCAGCCCGTGCTCACCGACCTCCTCATCCGGTTCCCCGCGACCCTGGAGATGGTCTTCGGCGCCATCGCGTTCGCCTGGCTGATCGGCGTCCCGCTCGGCGCCCTGGCGGCGCGGACGCGGCGCAAGGCGCTCGCCGGGACCATCAACGGCGTCACGTTCTTCACTCTCGCCGTGCCGGACTTCTGGCTCGCCCTGGTGGCGATCTACGTCCTCTTCTTCCAGCTGGGCTGGCTCCCGAGCCCCACGGGCCAGGTGTCCCTGGGGGCTGCCGGCCCCGAGAACGTCACCGGCGCGGCGCTGCTCGACTCGGTCCTCACCGGCGACGTGGTCGCGTTCCAGGACTCCTTCATGCACGCCATCCTGCCGATCGGCGTGCTCGGCCTGCTGCTCTCCGCCCCGATCGCCCGGCTGATGCGAGGCTCGATGCTCACGGTGATGGAGTCGGACTTCGTCCGGTTCGGTCGCTCCGTCGGCCTGGACTCCTTCACGATGTGGCGCTACCAGACCCGCGCCGCGCTGCCGTCCGTCATCACCTTCACCGGCACCCTGTTCGCCCTGCTGTGCGGCGGCGCCGTGCTGATGGAGACGGTGTTCAGCTGGGGCGGCGTCGGCCAGTACGCGCAGCAGGCCATCGCCCGCAACGACTTCAACGCCACCCAGGGCTTCGTGCTCGTCACCGGCGTGATGGCCATGCTGGCCTTCCTGGTCGTGGACATCGTGCTGTTCAAGCTCGACCCCCGCATCCGCGCCCACGGCGGCACCGGGTTCCTGCGCTCGGTGCTGACCTGGCGCACGTGGCCGATGGTGCGCCGCCTGCGCTCGGTCTCCGTGGCAGACGCGCCCGGCTCGCCCGAGCCCGCCGCCGTGGCCGTGGTCGCGCCGCCGCGTCAGCGGGCGGGCGTCCTCAGCGGCCTCAAGGAGGCCGTCGACGTGGTCGTCGAGGTCGCTCGTGAGATCCGGCCGCACCGCTGGCCCGCCGCGGTGTGGGCCACCGTGCGCAGCGGCAACGCCGCCCTGCTGGCCGGTGGCGGGATCATCGTCGTGATGCTCGTGGCCGCGTTCGTGGTGCCGCCGCTGTGGCCCTACGGCGTGCTCGAGCCCGACGTGCTGAACCCGCTCGCCGAGCCCTCCCTCGCGCACCCCTTCGGCACCGACGTCTCCGGCTTCGACATCTTCGTCCGGGTCGTCTACGCGGCCCGCACCGACCTCTGGATCGCCGCCGCCGGCGTCGGCATCTCGGTGATCCTCGGCGTCGTCGCCGGCCTGATGGTCGGCTTCTCCCGCAAGCGGTGGGTGGACGAGGTCGCGATGCGCGTCGTCGACATGCTCCAGGCGTTCCCCGTGCTGATCGTGGCCGTCGCGATGGTCTCCTTCGCCGGCAACAACCTGAGCAACGTCATCTGGGCGCTGGTCTTCATCAACGCGCCGATCTTCCTGCGCCTGGTGCGCAGCGAGGTGCTGGCCGTCCGCGAGCACCGCTACATCGAGGCGGCCGGGGCGCTGGGCAACAGCCGGGCACGCATCCTCGCCCGGCACGTGTTCCCCAACGTCACGGGTCAGGTCATCGTGCAGGCCGGCGTCCAGCTCGGCTACGCGATCCTCACCGTCGCCGGCCTCGCCTTCCTCGGTGTCGGCGTCCAGGCCCCGACCGCGGAGTGGGGCTCGATGATCCTCACCGGCAAGGACAACATCGTCACCGGCCAGTGGTGGGCGGTCACGTTCCCCGGCCTCGCCGTGCTCCTGGCCGTCGCCGCGTTCAACCTCCTCGCCGACGGAGTCTCCCGGGCCCGCGACATCTACCGCTGACGCGCCCGCCATCCGGCCACGGGGCACCCGCCCGGCCACGCCCTGACCAGCGGGTGCCCCGGTCCAGCCCTGCCCGCACCACCTCCCGCACCACCTCCCGCCCCACCCCAGATCCACCACCCCAGCTCCACCACAGCCACGTGCCGTGCGCCGGTCAACGGTGCCCGAGCCCGGTCACGCCGGCGTCCACCGCACCACTGCACCCACGCAGCACCGTGTCCGCGGACCCGGACAGCCACACCCGCTCTCGGCACCACCCACGATGCGAAAGGCAGCACCCAGCCATGGCTCCTCACCACACCGACCCCGACCTCTCCGCGTTCACGAACGCGGCGGCCCCGGCCCTGGCTGCGCGTGCGCTGTCCCGCCGCCGCCTGCTCAAGTTCGGCGGCGTCGCCCTCGCCGCGACCGCCGCCGCACCTGCGCTGGCCGCGTGCGGCGCCGGGTCCAGCGCCCAGAGCGGCACCTCCGGTGCCGCGAGCTCCTCGACCGACACGCTCACCGTGGCCACGGCCACCGCCGGCACCGTGTTCGACCCGGAGCAGCCGAGCGGCATCTTCCAGTACACGATGCTGTACGACTCGCTCTTCGACACCTCCACCCCGCCGGACTCCGGCGAGCTGGCCGCCCTCCTGGCCGACTACGAGCCCGAGGCGGCCCTGGCCACCGCGTGGGAGTCCAACAAGGACAACTCGGTCTGGACCATCACGCTCAACACCGACGCCATGAGCCCGGCCGGCAACTCGCTCACCTCCGCGGACGTGATGTGGTCCTTCGAGCGTCACCTGGCCATGAAGTGGTACGGCGGCATCTTCCTCAACCGCGTCGGCGTGACTGACATCAGCCAGATCGAGGCGCCCTCGGACGACACGATCGTGATGAACCTGGCCGGCCCCATCGGTCGGACCTACTTCCTCCAGCTCATGGGCTGCTTCATCGTGCCGATCTTCGACGCCACCGAGGCCCAGGCCAACGCCACCGACGACGACCCGTGGGCGCAGGACTACATCGCCTCCAACGCGTGCGGCTTCGGCCCGTACCAGCTGCAGTCGGTCGCTGCCGACGGCACGCTCAACGTCTTCGAGGCGAACCCCAACTACTACGGCGAGGTGGCCATCCCGACGGTCACGTTCCGCACCACCACCGAGACCAGCACCCAGCTCCAGCTGCTCCTGCGCGGCGAGGCCCAGGTCATCGACGCGCTCTCCCCGGTGCAGATCGACGAGGTCGAGTCCAGCGACTCCGCCAAGGTCGTCACCGTGGCCAACACCGGCTACACGTTCCTCGGCTTCAACAACGAGGAGGAGCTCTACCAGGACGTCGCCCTGCACCAGGGCATCGCCTACGCGCTGCCGTTCGACGACATCGTCAACAGCGTCTTCCGCGGCCAGGCGACGTCCATGAAGAGCGTCCTGCCCAGCTTCTTCCAGGGCTTCACCGACGAGTACTGGGTCTACGACCAGGACCTCGACAAGGCCACCGAGATGCTCGCGCCCTACGCCGGGCAGGGCCTGAAGCTGCAGTACAAGGGCGGCAGCACGCTGCTCCAGTCGCTGGCCGTGCTCATCCAGTCCTCGCTGTCCGACGTCGGCCTCGACGTCGAGCTCGTCAGCGTCGACCCGACCACGTTCGCCGGCGAGCTGACCGAGGCGACCCTGCTGATGTGGCTCGACAACCAGTCGACGCCGCTGGTGCCGGACTCGCTCTACGGCCTGCAGCTGCTGTTCCCGAGCGACCCCACCCAGGTGCTCATCCACTACTCCAACGACGTCGTGGACGAGGCGGTCGGCGCCCTGGCCACGTCGTTCGACCCGGACGAGCAGGTCGAGCTGATCCGCACCGCCCAGAAGCAGATCATGGCGGACCTGCCGATCCTGCCGCTCGCCGAGACCGGCGGCCTGATCCCGGTCGCGTCCAACATCGACGGGGTCAAGGGCCACGGCGCCAACATCCCGTGGGGCCGCGGCTACAGCTACTCCGCCTGATCCCGACCGACCAGGTGCCCCCGTCCCGGCAGGTCCGGGGCGGGGGCACCGTCATGGGTGCGGTCCGCGCGCCCGAGGAGGCACCGTGACCACCACCCCGCCCACCAGCCCGCCCACCTCCACCACGCCCCCCGCACCGACGGCGCTGCCGCCGCGCGCCGCGGTGCGGATCGCGCTGGTGTGCGTGGCGCTCTCCTGGATCGGGCCGTTCTCGATGGACGCCTACAGCCCGTCCTTCCCGGCCCTCGCGGCCGACCTGGGCGTGGGGGACCGCCTCGTGCAGCTCACGCTCACCTCCACGCTGGTGGGCATGACGCTGGGGCAGTTCCTCTTCGCCCCCCTCAGCGACCGCGCGGGCCGCCGCTCGCCCCTGCGGATCTCCCTGGTCGTGTACGTGGCGGCCTCGGTGCTCTGCGTGCTGGCGCCGTCCATCTGGTGGCTGGTCGCCGCCCGCTTCGCGCAGGGCTTCGCCGCTGCCGGCGCGATGTCCATCGCCCGCGCCATCGGTCGCGACGTGTACGAGGGCAGGGCGCTGGTGCGCTTCTACAGCTGGGTGGGCGCCAGCACGGCGATCGCGCCGGTGGTGGGCCCGCTGGCCGGGGCCTTCCTCGTGGAGCACAGCTCCTGGCGCTGGATCTTCGTGATGATCACCGGGCTCGGGATCGTGGGCCTGGTGCTGTCCCTCACCGTGCTGCCCGAGACCCGGTGGCTGGGCGGGGCGGCACCGGTCGCGACACGGCCTCGGCCTGCCCGCCCGCCCCTGGGGCGTGAGCGGGCGGTGCGGCTGGCGCTGCTGTGCCTCGTCATCGGAGGCACCAACGGAGCCGTCTTCTCCTACCTGGCCGGGTCGAGCTTCCTCCTCCAGGACGGCTACGGGCTGAGCGCGACCGAGTACGGACTCGTCTTCGCGGCGAACGCGGTGGGCATCGTCGTGGTGAGTGCGACCAACTCGTGGCTGACCCGCTGGTTCGCACCGCTGACCATGCTGACCGTCGCCGTCCCCGTGACCCTCGCGGCCGGCGTCGCGCTCTTCGTGTCCAGCCTCGTGGTCGCCCCGCTGGGGCTGCTCGTCCCCCTGTTCGCGCTGCTGATCGCCGCCATGGGGCTGATCATCCCGAACGCCACCGCCCTGGCGATGGAGGGCGACCGGGCGCAGGCGGGGTTCGTCAGCGCCGTCGTCGGCCTCTCGCAGTTCCTCGCGGGCGCAGCCATCGCCCCCATGGTCGGCGGCGCCGTGGTCGGGGCGCTGTCGCCGATGTTCGTCGTGCTGCTGACCTGCACCGTCGTCTCCACCACGGCGCTGCTGGTCGGGCGGACCGGGCCGCTCGTGCGGGTGCCGGAGGCTCAGGCCGCCGAAGCCGGCTGAGCCGTCACTGCCGCACGAGCGGCACGTTGCGCTCCAGCGCCCCGCGCATCGCGCGGGGCGCCAGCGCGGCCAGCGAGAGCCCCACGAAGGTGCTGATGACCTTGTCGGCGACCGAGACGATCAGGTTGGCGACCGGCATCGAGAACGCGGTGCTGGGCACCTGCTGGTAGAGCGCCTGGGAGATGAAGTCCTGGCCGACCTGGAGCAGGCTGTCGAAGACGAGGACCAGGATGGGCACCGCCTGGATGCTGCTCACCACCGCGACGACGAGGCTCATCCCGAGCAGGCGGGGCAGCGTCCGGCCCCACCCCCAGCTGTGCACGCCGTAGCCCCAGATCAGCGCACCGACGACGTTGACGCCGATGAAGGCCAGGGAGTCCCAGTTCGGCGGGCCCCCGGAGAACGTGATGACGCCGGCGACGTTCATCGCCAGGCCCACGGCGGCGCCGCGCCAGGGCCCCAGCAGCATCGCCGCAGCGGCGGTGCCGAGCATGTCCAGGTGCAGCGGCAGCCCGGCCACGAGCACCAGCTCGCGGCCGAGCAGGTCGATGATCAGGCACACCAGCATCACGGCCAGCGTCGCCGGCACCCCGGGCGGGGGCAGCTCCTCGTGCGGCCGTTCCGCGGTGGTCACCGCGCCCGCCCGGACGGCGGCCTCCGTCTCGGTCGCGTCCGGCGCCGCGCCGCTCCCTGCCGGGGTCGGGGCCGGAGCAGCGGCGGACGCGGTGGCCTGGCCGGGGTGGTCCTCGGGGTGGTCCTCGGAGCGGTCCTCGTCCGCAGCCACGCCGGCCCCCGGCTCGACGGCCGGGCCGGTGGACACGTCCTCCGCGGGGGAGGCGTCCTTGCGCGGCGCCACCGCGCCGCGGGCCTGCTCCAGGCCGGCCGCGACCCAGGCGTCCACGAGCCCGGGCTCTGCCCCGAGGGCGTCGGCGATCTCGCGGACGAGCGGCAGGTTCATCCGCGTCCGACCGGTCTTGAAGCAGTCGAAGACGGTGCTGCGCGCGATGCGGGAGGAGGCCTGCGTCTCGCCCCCGGCCTGGCGGGTCAGCGAGACCTGGCGAGCGATCTCCGCGAACGAGGGGTCGCCCTGACGCCGGCGGAGGTCGGCGAGCCCCTCGGCCACCTCGTCCCACCGGCTGACCGCGGGGCCGCCTGCGTCGTTCACGTCGTGCTTCTCCAGTCTGTTCCGGGAGACGACCTGCTGGTCGCGCCTGGAGTGCTGCGGTGCGCCGGGGGTGGGCGACTTCGGCGACACGATATCCCGGCCGGGAGGGCCGCGCGGGACACTTCGCACAACCCGGATGGCACGTGCGCCCCGCCGGCGCCGGTCGCCGGCCGGGGTCTGGGCCGCGGTGGTTCACGCGCCGGGTGGGTCGGCCGGGGCAGGATGAGGTCATGGATCTCGAGACGTGGCAGACGATCGTCCGACTCCCTGCGGTGCAGTGGGTGCAGGCCCTGGCCGTGCAGCGGCGCCGCGGCACCCCGACCCGGGCGAGCGCCACGGCCGCGGCCGTCCTCGCCGTGCCCCCGGCCGTCGTCGGCCTCGAGCCGCTCGTCCGCTTCCGTCTGGCGGGCACGACCTGGCACCCGCACCGGCCGGACGAGGCCTCGGCCCTCGTGACGACCGGGGCGAACGCGGTCACCCGCAACCCCATGTACGTGGGGCTGGCAGGGCTCCTGGTGGCGCACGCGGTGCACCGCCGGTCCGTGCGCGCCCTGCTGCCCGCCGCGCTCTTCGTCGTGTCGCTGGACCGCGGCCAGGTCCGGCGCGAGGAGGAGGCCCTCGCGGCAGCCTTCGGGCAGGAGTGGGAGGACTACCGCGACCGGGTGCCGCGGTGGGTCGACGCCCGCACGCCGGCACTCGTGCGCGAGGCGCTCGCACCACTGGTGTGGACGCTGCCCGGCCGGCACCGCGGCTGAACGCCGACGCACGACCACGGGCTGGACACGGGGCGGCGGCGGGCGAGGAGTCGCAGGTGAGCCCGGGTGCGGTCGCCGGAGCGCCACCTTCACGCGGCCTGCACGCTTGCGTGACCAAAGGCCCCCCTCGGTCTCACCCGTTGTGGGTGCACAGGGGGCCATCAGGGCGCACAATGTCTCCAGGTCGTGCGCGCTGCATGCGCACGACCACCTGCGACGGCCACCCCCGGGCCGTCGCCGACCTGTGGAGGAATCTCGTGGCCCGCATCCTGATCGCCGAGGACGACCCTGACCTGTGCCTGCTCCTGCGGCTGGTCGTGAGCCGAGCAGGCCACGAGGTCGTCGGAGTCGAGGACGGCGTGGCCGCCCTCCAGCGCATCCGGGGCGGGGACATCGACCTCGTCGTCCTCGACAACCAGATGCCCCGCATGACCGGCCTCGAGGTGCTCGGCGAGTGCAGCGACATGGACGCGGAGAGCAAGCCGATCTTCCTGATGCTGACGGCGCTGGCGACCCGCAAGGACATCCGCGCCGCCTACGTGGCCGGCGTCGACGACTTCCTCGCCAAGCCGTTCTCCCGCGAGGAGCTGGTCGACCGCATCCAGCAGCTGCTGGACGAGGCCGCCCTCGAGGGCTCGCTGGCCGCCAGCCCCGGCCGCCCGCTCGGTCGGGGTCTCTGAGCCCTCGCCGCACGGCCGGCCGCAGCAGCGTCCGGCTGCCCGGCCTCAGCCGTGCGTCGCCCGGCGCTCCACCGCACCCCGGTCCGGGCGGCCCACGCCGTCCCCGTCGCCGTCGGCGCCGACCTTGCGGCCGGTCACGTCCACGCCGCCCTGGACGCCGCTGATCTGCAGTCGGCGGCCGGCGTCCACCGCGGCGCTCGCGCGCTCGAGCCTCAGCGTGCGCATCGAGGCGAAGCGCGGGCGGGCCACCTCGTCGCCGGGTGAGAGCAGGTGCTCGACCCCGGAGCCCCACATGAGGTTGCGGCCGCCGCCGAGCAGGCTCGCGAGCCCGTCGAGGTCGAGCGCGTAGCCGATCCGGGCGTGGGCGACCAGCACGTTGTCGGAGAGCGTGAGGACGTCGGCGGTGCAGATCCCGCCGCACCAGAACGCCTGCGTGCCCGCGGCGCTGAGCCGGGCGGTGTTGTGGACGACCACGGTGCCGGTCACCGGGCCGAACCCGTCACCGAGCCCGCGGGTGATGACGAAACCGGCGTCCTCGAGGCCGGAGGTCACCAGGTTGTAGGCGAGCACGGTGTCGTCGGTCCCGGCCTTGCCCAGCTCGATGAAGGTCAGGTTCTGGCGCGAGACGTTGTGGTGCACGCGGGTGCCGACGGCGCCGTAGACCTCCACGGCGGAGCCGTCGCGACCGTAGTCGGCGGAGTCGGCGACCTGGCCGGTGATCCGGTTCCACGCGATCGTCGCGTGGTCGCCGAGCACCTCGACGCCGTAGGCGCCGTAGTCGTCGTCGCTGCCGGGGGTGTCGGGCGCCATCCGTCGGTTGCGCACCAGGCTGGAGCGCAGCACCCGGGCGCGCTCGGCGTCCTCGCCGATCGAGACGCCGGCGACGTTGCCCGTGGCGTGCACGCCCCGCACGGTGACGTCGTCGCCGGTCAGGGTGAACCCGGCGAAGTCGCAGGCACGCGCCGAGAGGGCCGTGACCAGGACGTGGTCACCGGAGACCTGCACGCAGCCGCCGCCCCGGACCACGGGGCGGGCGCCCCGGCCGTAGGCCGAGACCACCAGCGGCTGCCGCGCCGTCCCGGACGCCGGCACCGCCAGCGTCCCGCTCCACGTGCCGTCGCGCTGCAGCCGGAGGCTGCTGCCCGCCCCCAGGTCGCCGGCGGCGAGCGCCGCGGAGGCGCGCTCCAGCGTCCGCCAGGCCGTGCTCGGCGAGGCGCCGTCGGCGGAGTCGTCGCCCGTGGGCGAGACGTACCGGGTCACGCCACGGGCGTCGGCCACGGTGGCCGCGGACCCTCCCGGGGGGCAGGTGAGGAGGGCCGACGCGACGAGGGCGACCAGCGCGACGGCGCGCGCCGGCCACCGCGGCACCGTGCGGTGCGCGCGAGGCGTGCGGGTGCTGCTGGGGGTGCTGCTGGGGGTCGGGGTGGGCAGGTCGGGGGTGGTGCGGGGGAGTCCCGGAGCGCCGCTGGGGGTGGCGCTGCGGGGGCCCTGGTCAGGGCAGGGGCGGGGGGAGTCGGACAGCACGGATGCTCCTGGCGAGTCGCGGACGTCGCCCCCCTGATCGGTCGACTGGCTGTCGACCTGCCCGACAACATAGGGGG
This sequence comes from Nocardioides bruguierae, assembly GCF_023554635.1. Taxonomy (NCBI): domain Bacteria; kingdom Bacillati; phylum Actinomycetota; class Actinomycetes; order Propionibacteriales; family Nocardioidaceae; genus Nocardioides; species Nocardioides bruguierae. The sequence goes on along the minus strand of NZ_JAMJPH010000019.1, from coordinate 29,283 downwards.
AGGGGTATCCGGACCGCAGGAGTTCGGTGCGGCCTTTACCGCTGGAGGACGGATCCGGGCCGAAGGTCCCGCCCGGTGCGGCGTCGGCGACCGCCCGGCACCGGCGAGCCGCCCAGCCGTCGTCCCGTCGTCGGGCGTGGCCCACGGCTGCGGCAGGATGGCTCCCCGTGAGCCGACTCCACGCCGTCCCGCCCGCGACCCTGCACCTGGTCCTCATGCTGGTGCTGACCTTCACCACGGGGATCGTCGACGCCGTCGGCTACCTCGGCCTGGACCGGGTCTTCACCGGCAACATGACCGGCAACGTGGTCATCCTGGGCATGGCGCTCACCGGCGCCGACGACCTGCCCGTGGTCGGTCCGATCCTGGCGCTGCTCGGCTTCATGGGCGGCGCCGCTATCGGCGGCCGGGTGCTCAAGCGCGCCTCGCAGCCGTGGACCGGCCTGACCGGGTGGCTCTTCGCCACCGTCGCGGTGCTGTGCATCGGCCTGGCCGTCGTCCTGCTGGTCGTGGGGGAGGAGCCGACCCCGGCGGTCGGCCTGCCCGTCACCACGCTCCTCGGCGCGGCCATGGGCCTCCAGGCCGCGACGGCGCGCTTCATCGCGGTCAAGGACGTCACCACCGTGGTCGTCACCTCGACCATCACCGGCCTGGCGGCCGACTCGGTGCTGGGCTCGGGCAAGGCGAGGGCGGCCGGCGGCGGCTCGGGGCGGCGGGCCTGGGCGGTCGTGGCGATCCTCGCCGGTGCCGCGGTCGGCGCGGCGCTGCTGCGCTGGCACACCGGCGCCGGCCTGCTCCTCGCCGGCGTGCTGATCGCGGCCGTCACCGTGGTCGGGCACCTGCACGCCCGCGGGCACCGGCCGGCCTGACCGGCCGACGGTGCCCGGGCCCGCCGACTCACACGAGCAGCGACGGGCCCCGTTCCTTGGCCGGTGGCGGCGCGAACTCGCCGCGCTTGGAGGTGCGCAGGCCCAGCCGGACCAGCTTCTCCACCTCGAGGGTGGCCGCACCGACGCCCTCGACGACCGGCACGCCCAGCTCGGCCGAGAGCCAGTCGGCCAGGTCCGCCATCCCGGCGCAGCCGAGGACGATGACGTCGGAGCGGTCCGTGGCGAGCGCGTGCTCGGCCTCGGCCAGGATGCGGGCCCGGGCTCGCGGGTCGGTCTCGAGCTCGACGACCGGCACCTCGCAGGCGTGCATGCCGGCGCAGTGGTCGGCCAGGCCGCCGGCACGGGCCACGTCCCAGGAGTGCCCGATGGTGCGGCCCAGCGTGGTGACGACGGAGTAGGTGCGGCCCAGGTAGGCGGCCGTCCGCATGGCCGCCTCGGCGATGCCGACGACCGGGGCGCCGGTCAGCTCGCGCGCGGCGAGCACGCCGGGGTCGCCGAAGCAGGCCACGACGTAGCCGTCGTACCCGCCCCGGGCGACGAGCTCGAGCACACCGGGCACGGCGAGCGCCTCGTCGTAGTGGCTCTCGATCGAGACCGGCCCGGAGGCGGGGTTGACGGCCTCGATCGTCACGTCCGGGCCGGCGACGGCGCCGGCGGCCCCGCCGATCAGCGCCGTCATGGACGCGGTGGTGTTGGGGTTCACGACGAGGAGGCGCACGCTGCTCAGACCTCCGCGGGAGCCTGGGCCAGGGCGGCACGGTTGCGGGCGGCGTGCCCGGCGACGTCGGTCACCCGCGCTGCGACCAGGTAGGCCACCAGGCCGAGCCCGCACCCGAGGAACCAGGAGTAGTCGGGCAGCCAGGTCAGGTGCCCGCTGAGCTTGGGCACCACGACCGAGAGCACCGAGAGGACGCCGGCCACGGCGACCGCGGCGACGGCGGCCGGGTTGTAGCCCTTGCGGTAGTAGTACTCGCCGTCCGGCTCGAGCGTGTACAGCTCGTCGACGTCGACCTGCTGGTGGCGCACCAGGTAGTAGTCGGCGATGAGGATGCCGAACAGCGGGCCGATGAGGGCGCCGAGGATGCCGAGGGTCCAGAAGATGGCCTCGTCGTTGGAGTACCAGTTCCAGGGGGTCAGCAGCACCGAGCCGACGGCCGCGATCATGCCGCCCATCCGCCACGAGATCTTCTGCGGTGCGACGTTGGAGAAGTCGAAGGCCGGGGAGATGAAGTTGGCGACGATGTTGATGCCCACGGTGGCGACCACGAACGTCAGGCCGCCGAGCAGCACCGCGGTGTAGGTGTCGATCGCCTGGACCGTGTGGACCGGGTCGGTGATGAGCTCGCCGAAGACCGGGATCGTGGCCGAGGCGGTGAGCACCACGAGCAGGGAGAAGACGACGAAGTTCACCGGCAGACCGAGGAAGTTGCCCCGCTTGACGGCCTCGAAGCTGCGTCCGTACCGGGAGAAGTCACCGAAGTTCAGCATCGGCCCGGAGAAGTAGGAGACGACCAGGGCGATGGCGCCCAGCATCGCGGTGACCTGCTGGCCGGTGGTGAGGTCGCGGTCCGAGAGCGAGAACGAGATGTCGAAGTCGGCGCGCACCAGCATGTAGCCGCACAGCACGATCATCGCGACGTAGACCGCCGGGCCGCAGAAGTCGATGAACCTGCGGATCGCGTCCATGCCCCGCCAGAAGACGAGGGCCTGGGTCACCCACAGGATCGCGAAGCTGACGTAGCCCACGAGCGAGAGGCCCGCGAACGACCAGGCGTCGGTGGCGTACTCGGTCAGCCCCGGGAACAGCTTGAGGATGACGATGGTGAGCGAGCCGGCGGCCAGGAAGGTCTGGACGCCGTACCAGGCCACCGCGATGAGCCCCCGGATGATCGCGGGGATGTTGGCGCCCAGGACGCCGAAGCTGGCCCGGCTGATGACGGGGTAGGGCACGGCCGCGACCTGGCTGGGCTTGGCCACCAGGTTGCAGAACACCTGCACGATGACGATGCCGACGATCAGCGCCACGAACACCTGCCACGAGGTCAGGCCGAGGGCGAACAGCGCGCCGGCGGTGACGTAGCCGCCGACGCTGTGCACGTCCGACATCCAGAACGCGAAGATGTTGTACGTCGACCAGGTCTGCTCGGGCAGCGGGTCGAGGTCCTCGTTGGACAGGCGCGGGTCGTAGGCCCGCTTGGCCACGCCACGGCCGGGCGGGTAGCCCGCCGCCTCGACGACGTCGGGCTGGTGGACTGGACCGTGGTGCGAACGTTCGGTGGCGCTCATGGCTCGGCTCCTCGTGCGCGGCTGGCGGGCGGCTGGCCCGCGGGCTGGGGTGTCGGCAGCACGCTAGGAACGCGGTGTTTCCCGCACCGCACGGTCGTGGTGACGGGGGCGTCACGCGAACGGTATATCCGTGACGGGACGGGTATATCCGGGACGGGTCTGTCGAAGCCGGTCCGTCGGGGCCGGTCCGTCGGGGCCGGTCTGTCGGGGCCGGTCGCGGCTCAGCCGGGCAGGAAGACGTCGAGGTCGTCGGCGAAACCCTCGAGGGCGTCGGTCAGGTGCCGGTAGTGCGCCAGCGACTCGGCGACCAAGGTGTCGGCGTCGCGGGCCACGAACGCGGCCAGCATGCGGTCGTGGTCGTCGTAGAAGGCGTGGCGGCCGTCGTGCTCGACGCGGGCCATCGGGCGCGCGGGCTCGGTGATGTTCCACGCGGACCGATACATGTGCACGAGGCGGCGCATGCCCGCGGGCGCGATGAGGGCGTCGTGGAAGAGGCGCGACTGCTCGTGGTAAGCCCGCTCGTCCCCGGCGGCCAGCGCCCGGGCCAGTCCCTCGTGGGCGGTGAGCACGCGCTCGTCGTCCGCGGGCCCGGCGTTGCCCACCGCCGCGCGCAGGGCGGCGGACTCGAGCGCGGCGCGCACGTCGTAGAGCTCGCGGAACTCGGCGAACGTCAGCTTCGCCACCGCGTACCCCACGCGCGGGGTGTGCTCCACCAGGCCCTCGCCCAGCAGCACCTTCAGCGCCTCGCGCACCGGGATGGGGCTGACGCCGAAGAACCGCGCCACCTCGTCGATCGGGATCAGCGTGCCCGGCGGTTCCTCGCCGGAGAGGATCGCCCGGCGCATGTCGTCGATCACACGGGGCGGCGTGCCCTCCGCGTGCGTGCTGACCAGCCGCGAGGCGAACACCGAGCGACGACGGGGTGCGGGGCTGGGGGCACCGACGGGCATGGGAGAGTCCTCCTGCTCGGCTCACAGGGTGCGGGACGACGGCGGCCCACGGGCGCCATCGTGCACCGCCGGACTGGTCCGGTCGCAAGCGTTACAGCCGTGAAACCTGCGTTTCGTCGGCTGAAACGCAGCCCTCGTAGCGTGACGCCGCCCGAGAACACCTCCTGAGGAGACTGCATGCCCACCATCCGCCGCCCGCGGCTCACCGCCCGGCGCCTGCTCGCGACCGTCGCCCTGGCCACGGCCGCCTCGCTCACCCTGGCCGCCTGCGGCTCGGACGACACCAGCAGCGAGTCCTCCAGCAGCGGCGAGGCCGCTGACTACGGCGACATCAGCGTCCAGTACTCCTGGATCAAGAACGAGGAGTTCGCCGGCGAGTTCTACGCCTACGAGAACGGCTACTACGACGAGGCGGGCTTCGGCACCGTGAACGGGATCTCGGGCCCCGACACCGGTGTCGCCAAGCTGCTGTCGGGCACCGTGCAGGTCGCCCTCTCCGACGCCGCCTCGGTCGGTGCCGCGATCGCCGAGCAGGACGCCCCGCTGAAGATCATCGGCGCGACGTTCCAGAAGAACCCCTTCACGATCCTCTCGCTGAAGGACGGTGCCGACATCGCGACGCCGCAGGACCTGGTCGGCAAGACCATCGGCGTCCAGGACTCCAACGCCTCGGTCTTCAACGCCATCCTCAACGCCAACGGCATCGACCCCGACGACGTCACCGTCGTCCCGGTCGACTTCGACCCCACGCCGCTGATGAACGGCGAGGTCGACGGCTTCATGGCCTACCTGACCAACGAGGCCATCACCGTCGAGGAGGCCGGCTACGACGTCACCAACCTCGCCTACGCGGAGAACGGCGTGCCCTACGTGGCCGAGACCTTCACGGTCACCGACCAGTACCTGGCCGAGAACCAGGACCTGCTCAAGGCGTTCCTGATCGCCGAGATCAAGGGCTGGTCCGACACCTTCACCGAGCCCAGCGAGGACACGGTCGACCTGATCACCAAGTACTACGACCAGGCGGCCTCGGAGAACGCGGACGGCCTCGAGAGCGTCTTCGGCTCGCTCGACCCGGCCAAGACCGCGAAGGGCCTGGCCGCCGAGCAGGAGCTCATCTCCACCGAGGACACCGAGTCCAACGGCCTGTTCACCATCACCGACGAGCTGCAGCAGCAGACCGTCGACTCCCTGGCCGCCGCCGGCTGGGACGTCTCCGTCGACGACATGTTCGACACCTCCCTGATCGACGAGATCTACGAGGAGAACCCCGACCTGGTGGACTACCAGGGCTGATGGCTTCCTCCAGCCCGGAGCCCGGTGCCGCCCTGCACACGCGGGGCGGCACCGGCATCCAGATCAACGGACTCACCAAGTCCTTCAAGGTCGGTGGCGGCAAGACCGTCACCGCCCTGTCGGACGCCGACCTGCACACCGAGCAGGGCAGCTTCCTCGCCCTGCTCGGCCCCTCGGGGTGCGGCAAGTCGACCATCCTGCGCATCCTCGCGGGCCTCGAGGACCCGACCACCGGTCAGGCCCTCGTCGACGGGCAGACGCCCGCCGAGCTCCGCAAGGACAGCCAGCTCGGCATCGCCTTCCAGGACCACGCGCTCCTGGCCTGGCGCAGCGTGCGCAAGAACATCGCGCTGCCCTTCGAGGTGGCCGGGCGCAAGCCGGACAAGGACTACATCGAGGAGCTCATCGACCTCGTCGGCCTGCGGGGCTTCGAGAACGCCAAGCCCGCCCAGCTCTCGGGCGGCATGCGCCAGCGCGTCTCCATCGCGCGTGCGCTGGCGCTGAAGCCGTCCGTGCTGCTGCTCGACGAGCCCTTCGGCGCCCTCGACGACATGACGCGGCAGAACCTCAACCTCGAGCTGCTGCGCATCTGGACCGAGAAGCCCGCGACGACGCTGCTGGTCACCCACGGCATCTCCGAGGCGATCTTCCTCTCCGACCAGGTCGCCGTGATGAGCGCGCGCCCCGGTCGGGTCAAGGAGATCATCGAGGTCGACCTCCCGCGTCCGCGGACGCCCGAGATGATGCGCACCCCGGAGTTCCACGCCCTCGTCGACCGCGCCTCCGACCTCCTGTTCGGCGGCGGCAGCGAGGGCGGGCACTGAGCATGGACGACAAGCCAAGGGACGGCACGGCATGAACGGCAACGGAACCCCGCGCTGGCTCTCCGCGGTCATCGGCATCGTGGTGATCCTGACGCTGTGGTACCTGTTCTCGATCACGGCGTTCACGCCGGCGGAGGGCACCGACTACACGCCGGTCCCGACCCCGCTGGCCGTCGCCCAGCAGCTCCTCGACGACGGCCTGCGCCCGTACTGGGGCCCCTTCAAGGTGACGATCGCCGAGGCCGGCTGGGGCTTCCTGTGGGGCAACCTGCTGGCCCTGCTGCTCGCCTCGACCGTGCTGCTGGCGCCGAGGCTGGAGCCGATCGTCGTGCAGATCGCCGTCGTCAGCTACTGCCTCCCGCTCGTCGCGGTGGGCGGCATCGCGATCGTGGTCATGGGGGGCGCCGACTACGCCGGCGACACCTCCGACACCGCGATCTTCCTGGCCTCCCTGGCCGTCTTCTTCACCACGGTGGTCGGGGCGCTGCTCGGCTTCAAGGCAGCCGACAAGGCCAGCCTCGACGTCATCCGGGTCTACGGCGGCGGACGCCTCACCCAGCTGCGCAAGGTGCGGCTCATCGCCGCGCTCCCCGCGATCCTCAACGCCCTGCAGATCGCGGTGCCCACCGCTTTCCTGGGCGCCGTGCTCGGTGAGTACATGGGGGCCACGGACAGCTCGGTCGGCATCCTGCTGATCCGGCTCCAGGGCAACCTGGACGCGACCCGCGTGTGGGTCGTGTTCCTGCTCTGCGCCGTCGTCGCGCTGCTCGGCTACGCGATCTTCGGCCTCATCGCTCGACTGATCACCCCGTGGGTGTCGGGACGGAGGACCGCATGAGCACCACCGCTCCCACCACCTCGGCCACCGTCGACCCCAACGCCGGCGCCGCGCTGGCCAAGGCCCGCTCCAAGGCGCTCGCCGCCTCGGTCGGACGCTCGGTGATGAACACCGTGATCACCCTGGTGATCGTGGTGCTGGCCTGGCAGGCGATCATCTCGTTCTCCTCGATCTCGGAGTACGTGGCCAAGGGGCCGGTGGACGTCTGGAACTACCTGTTCGTCACCGACCCGGACAGGTCGACCACCGCCGCGGAGAACCGCGAGCTGCTGTTCGGGCTCGTCGGCACCTCGCTCAAGGACTCCGCCATCGGGTTCGTCGTGGGCATGGTGACCGCCGTCGTCCTGGCGATGCTCTTCAACCTCTCCAAGGCGGTCGAGGCCGGCGTCATGCCGCTCGCGCTGCTGCTGCGCTCGATCCCGCTGGTCTCGATCGCGCCGGTCATCATCCTCATCACCGGCCGCGGCACCACCGCCTCGGTCGCGGTGATCGGGACGATCGTGGTGCTGTTCCCCGCGCTGGCCAACGTGCTGTTCGGCCTCTCGCGGGCGAGCAAGGAGAGCCTCGACCTGATCCGGGTCTACGGCGGTGGCCCCGTCCAGGCCCTCACGAAGGTCGCCATCCCCGGCGCGCTGCCGTCGCTGTTCGCCGCCGCCCGGGTCTCCGTGCCCGGCGCCGTCACCGGCGCGCTGCTGGCCGAGTGGCTCTCCACCGGCCAGGGCGTGGGCGGGCAGATCGTGAAGTTCAACGCCGCCGCCCAGTTCGACAACCTCTGGGCCTCGGTCGCGATCATCACCGTCGTCACGCTGCTGCTCTACAACCTCGTGCAGGTCGTGGAGACCGTCGTGCTCAACCGGATGGCGATGAGCCAGGCCGAGCTCTGACGCAGACGCACGCAGGCCCCGGTCACCCGAGAAGGGTGGCCGGGGCCTCGTGCGTTCCCACGACTCAGTAGTGGGTGCGGTCGTCCTTGGAGAGCCAGGCTGCGAACGGGTCGAAGGACTCGGGGACGCCGACGAGGTCGACGGGGGTCGGCCAGGTGTCGCGGTCCTGGGCGAACAGGTCGTAGAAGGCCCGGTCGTCGAAGCCGCCACGCGCGGCGTCGTCGCGGTCGGCGGCGTAGACGACCCTGTCGAGCCGGGCCCACAGCGAGGCGGCCAGGCACAGCGGGCAGGGCTCGCACGAGGTGTAGAGCGTGCAGCCGGTCAGCGAGAAGTCGCCGACCACCTGGCAGGCGGCACGGATCGCGGTGACCTCGGCGTGCGCGGTGGGGTCGAGGTCGCGGGTGACGCGGTTCTGCCCGGTCGCGATCACCTCGCCGCCACGGACGATCAGCGCACCGAAGGGGCCGCCGCCGGCCGCGACGTTGGCCTTGGCGAGGTCGAGCGCGCGCCGGATGAACGGCTCGTCGGCGGGGTGCGGGGCGGTCTCGGTCACGGTGCCTCCTGGGCAGGGACGGTGGGCTCGAGCGAGCCGGTGGCGGCGAGCCGCCAGACGCGGTCGCGGGTCATGGGCAGGGAGTGCGGGCGCACGCCGAGGGCGTCGCGCACGGCGTTGGCCACCGCCGGGGCGACGGGGTTGTAGGGCGCCTCGGACATGGACTTCGCGCCGAGCGGCCCGATGGCGTCGTAGGTGTCGGCGAACAGCACCTGGGTCGGCGGCACGTCGGCCATCTGCGGGGTCCGGTAGTTGCGGAAGGTGCGGGTGGTGGCCACGCCGTCCTCGACGCGGACCTCCTCCAGCAGCGCCGAGCCGAAGCCCTGGGCGACGCCGCCCTCGACCTGCCCGCGCAGCTGCTCGGGGTTGAGCACGGTGCCGGCGTCGGCGGCGTGCACGGACCGCAGCACCCGCACCGCACCGGTGGGCACGTGGACGGCGGCGCGCACGGCGTGCACGTTGAAGGCGACCGACCTGGGGCTCCCGTGGTGCTCGCCCCGGGCGACCAGCGGTGCCTCGGGGGTGGCGACCTCGCCGGCGGTGATCCGGGAGGCCAGGGCCCGGGCCGCGTTCAGCACCGCGCCGCCGGCGACGACCGAGCCGGTCGAGCCGTAGGCGCCGGTGTCGTGGGCGACCGCGTCGGTGTCGGCGGAGACCAGCCGCACCTGGGCGGCCGAGACCGGCAGCACGTCGGCCAGCGCTGAGACGACGAGCTGCACGTGCACGGTGGCCGAGCCGTTGCCGAACTCGGCCGAGCCGACGTGCAGCTCGACGGTGCCGTCCGCGAGCAGCACCACCGAGGCGTCCGCGTGGTGCCCGCGCGGGGGGATGGTGGCGATCATGGCCGCGGCCATGCCCTCGCCGACCCGCCACTCCGAGGCGGTGGCGCCGGCGGTGGGCAGCAGCAGGGCGTCGAGCTCGGCGTCGGTGGTGCCGGGCCCGCCGGGGCCGGGCGCCGCGAGCGCGTCGCGGACCAGGTCGAGGCACTGGCCGAAGCCGTCGGTGCCGTGCACGAGGTCGGTGTCGGGGGCGCCGTTGACGACGAAGTCGTCGCCGGGGCGCACCGCGTTGCGACGGCGCAGCTCGAACGGGTCGACGCCACTGACGCGCGCGAGCTCGTCGAGCGCCGACTCGATGCCGAAGACCACCTGGCCGAGGCCGTAGCCGCGGAACGCGCCCGAGGGCACCTGGTGGGTGTAGACCGACTCGGCGTCGACGCGCTTGTTGGCGCAGCGGTACAGCGCGATCGACTCGTGGGTGCCGTGGAACAGCACGCCCGGGCCGTGGTTGCCGTAGGCGCCGGTGTCGGCCAGCACGTCGACCTGCAGCGCGGTGAGCACGCCGTCGGCGTCCGCCCCCAGGTCGACGCGCACCCGCATCGGGTGGCGCACCGGGGTGGCCCCGAACTGGTGCTCGCGGGTGAGCTCCCACTGCACGGGCGCGTAGGTGCCCTGCTCGGCCAGGCGCAGGACGGCCAGGCCGACGAGGTCCTCGACGAGCATCTCCTGCTTGCCGCCGAAGCCGCCGCCGACGCGGGCGGCGCGCACGCGCACCTGGCCCTGCTCAAGGCCCAGCACGTGGGCCAGCTCGTCGCGCACCAGGAAGGGGACCTGGGTGGAGGTCCGCAGCTGCAGCCGGCCGCCGTCGTCCAGAGGCGCGTCGAGCCAGGCGCGGGCGCCGTGGGTCTCCAGGGCCGTGTGGTCGACGCGGGAGGTGCGCCACTCGCCGCGGACGCGGTGGACGGCGGCGGCCAGCCCGGCCTCGACGTCGCCGACCTCGCCGTGGGTCTGGGCGACGACGTTGCGGCCGGGCTCGCTGATCCGGCTGGCCTCGGTGGTCTTCTCGCCGTGCACCAGCGGGGCGCCCGGTGCGCGGGCCTCCTCGGGGTCGAGCACGTGCGGCAGCACCTCGTACTCCACCTCGACGAGCCGGCAGGCGGCCTCGGCCGTCGCCACGTCGTCGGCGACGACCGCGGCCACGCGCTGGCCGACGAACCGCACGACGTCGTCGAGCACGCGAGTGTCGTCGGGGTCGTCGAGGCGCGACTCGTGGCGGCCGGTGGAGAACAGCACGGCGGGGGAGTCGTGGTGGGTGAGCACCAGGTGGACGCCGGGCAGCGCCGCGGCCGCCGCGGTGTCGATGCGCGTGATCCGGGCGTGCGGGTGCGGGCTGGTGAGCACCGCGAGGTGCAGGGTGGCCGCCTGCTCGGCGGCCGGGACGTCCATCGTGTACTGCTCGGTGCCGGTGACGACCCTGCGGGCGGCCGGCGGCGGGACGCTGGCGCCCACGCCGGTGCCGACCTCGTCGGCACAGCCCGCGTTGCGGACGCCGCCGATCGCGTCGCGGATCGACCGGTACCCGGTGCAGCGGCACAGGTTGCCCTTGAAGGTGCGCTCGACGTCGGCCTCGGGCACCGGCCCGTCCGCGGTGGCGGCGGCCGTGGTGACGACGAAGCCGGCGGTGCAGAAGCCGCACTGGAAGCCCTGGGCGTCCGCGAACGCCCGCTGGGCCGGGTGCAGCTCGCCGTCGGGGCCGGTGAGCCCGGCCAGCGTCGTGACCGAGGTGCCCTCGGCGCGCGGCGCCGGGACGAGGCAGGAGTGCCGGGCCTCGCCGTCGACGAGCACGGTGCAGGCGCCGCAGTCGCCGGCGTCGCAGCCCTTCTTCACGTCCGTCGCGCCGGTCTCGCGCAGCAGGGTGCGCAGGCACTGGCCGGGCCGGGCGTCGACCTCGACGGGTGCGCCGTTCAGCTCGAACCTCATGCGGCACCTCCGGTGAGCGCGTCGCGGACCTGGCCGACGAAGCGGGTCGCGACGGCCTCGCGCCAGTCGGGCGCGCCGTGGGCGTCGTCGTGCCAGCAGTCGATGGCGGACGGGTCGTCGCCGTCGCGCAGCACCACGGGGCGGGCGGTCGCGCCGGTGACGCTGACCCGGGTGCCCGTCTCGGTGCGCACGCCGACGACGAGGACGCCGGAGCGTCCGCGGGCGGCCAGGGCGGCGTGCCGGACGGCGGCCACGGGCGTACGGCGACCGTCGGGACCCACGGGCCCGACCAGGGAGGAGCCGGGCACGTCGAAGGCGCGCAGCACCTCCCCGTCGTCCAGGGAGGTCTGCACGGGCCCGACGACGAGGTCCTCGACCGGGCAGGTGCGCTCGCCGCCGGCGGGGGTCCAGATCACGGCGGTGGCGCCCAGCGCGGTGAACAGCCCGATCATCGCGCCCGCGGGCAGCGCCATGCAGACGTTGCCGCCGACGGTGGCGACCGCCTGGATCTTGAACGACATCAGCAGCCCGTCGGTGGCCTCGGGCCACAGCGACCCGGGCAGTGCGCGCACGCGCGCGATCGGGCAGGTGGCGGCGACCCGCATGCCGCCGTCGGGCAGCGGCTCGAGGTCGGGCCAGCCCAGCGTGGTGAGGTCGACGAGCCCGGTGGTGCCGGGCTGCGGCTCGGAGTAGAGCCAGGTGCCGCCGGCGACCACCCGCTCGCCGGGCCCCAGGGCCAGGTCGGTGCGGTCGGTGGCGCGGCGGAACCCGGTGACGGTGCCCAGGTCCATCAGATGATCCGCTCCACCTAGAGCACCCCCTGCTCGGTCTCCCCGAGCCGGTCGTAGGTGCGGCTGATCGCCGAGACCCGCTCCTGGGCGTCCGGGCCGAGCTCGGTCAGCACGGCGTCGGCCAGCACGGAGACCAGGCTCATCGCGGAGGCGTAGGAGTCGAAGGCGAGCGCGGAGGAGAGGGGGCACTCCAGCCAGGTGACGCCGGGGCCGGCGTGCTCGACGGCCGTCGGGTCGGCCACGAGGACGACGTCGGCGCCGGTCGCCGCGCCCTCGCGGAGGAACGAGCCGAAGCCCGCTGGGCGGCGGCGGAAGCCGATGACGACCAGCACGTCGCCCTCGGCCAGGTCGGCGAGCTCCTCGCCGAGCACCTGGCCCGGCAGCGGGGCGAGCCGCACGTCGCCGCGGGCGTGGGCCAGCTGCTGGCGCAGGTGCAGCGCGACGGGGTGGCCGTTGCGCCAGCCCACCACGGTCACGCGACGGGCCGCCGCCACGAGCCGGGCGGCGTCGAGCAGGGCCGGGCTCTCCACGGCCCGGCGCAGGGCGTCGGCCTCGCGCTCGAGGTGGTCGGTCAGGTCGGCGCCCGCCTCGCTGCGGCGCGGCTCGCCGGCCGAGGCGCGCAGCGCGCGCAGGTGGTCGCGGACCTCGTCGAAGTCGGCGAACCCGAGGCTGCGGAAGAGCCGGCTCATCGTGGCCTTGGAGACGCCGGCCATCTCGGCGAGCTCGGCGGCCCGGTAGGTCGCCAGGTCGTCGAGGTGCGTGAGCAGCGTGGAGGCCGCCTTGCGCTCCTGCGGCGAGAGCCGGGGGAGGCAGGCGGTGATCCGCTGGTCGATGCGGCCCGTCGGCTCGGTCTCGGCCGGGGTCCCGGCAGCCGGCAGTGTCGTCATCGGGCGACCTCGGCCCGGCGGGCCCCGTACCGCGTGGCGACCGCCAGCACCGCGGCCTCGAACGCGTCCAGGCCGAGCGCGACGTCGACCTCGCGGACGTTCTCGCCCGGGTGGTGGCTGATCCCGTCGAAGCAGCGCAGGAAGAGCATCGCGATCTCGGTGACCTGCGCGACCGCCATGGCGTCGTGGCCGGCGCGGCTCCACAGGCCCATGGGGTCGGTGTCGCCGGTGACGCCGATGCCCTCGACGACGGCGTCGGTGAGCCAGCCCGCGCAGGGCGCCGCGGGGGCGTGGTGGGTCTCGGTGACCTCCAGCCGCAGCCCGCGCAGCTCGCACAGGGTCTCGGCCTCCGCCAGCATCGCGTCCCACATCTGGTCACGCTCGGGGTCGGTGGCGGCCCGCAGGTCCAGCGTCAGGTCGACGCGGCCGGGGATCACGTTGACCCCGCCGGGGTGCACGTCGAGGCGGCCCACCGTGGCGATGCACGAGGACTGGCGGGCCCGGCGCTCGATCGCGGTGACCACCTCGGACGCGCCGACCAGCGCGTCCTTGCGGCGCTCGTAGGGGGTGCCGCCCGCGTGCCGGGCCTCGCCGTGCACGGTCAGCAGGAAGCGGCGGGCGCCGGCGATGGTGGTGACGTAGCCCAGGCTCGCGTCGGCCGCCTCCAGGTGCGGGCCCTGCTCGATGTGGGCCTCGAGGTAGCCGACCAGGTCCTCCGGGCGGCGCGCGGCCTCGCCGACGGCCCGCGGGTCGAGGCCGAAGTCGAGGAACGCCTGGTGCAGCGTGGTGCCGCGCTTGTCGCGCAGGTCCCACCAGTCCGGGTCCCACTCGCCCGACCACGCCTGGCTGCCGAGCAGGGCCTTGCCGAAGCGGGTGCCCTCCTCGTCCGAGAAGCCGACGACCTCGAGGGCGAACGGCAGCGCGGTGCCGGACAGGCGCTCGGCCACGGCCACGGCCATGACCACGCCGAGCATCCCGTCGTAGGAGCCGGCGTCGGTGACGGTGTCGAGGTGGGAGCCGAGCACCAGGGCCGGCATGCCGGGCTCGGGGCCCTCGCGGCGGCCGTTGAGGTTGCCGGCCGCGTCGACCCACGTGCGCAGGCCGGCGACCTGCATCCACCCGGCGACCAGCTCGTTCACGCCGGCGTGCTCAGGGGAGAGGTAGACCCGCTCGAGGGCGGTGGTCAGGGAGGAGTAGCGGTCCAGCTCGTCGCAGCGGGCGAGGACGCCGGCGGCGGTGGTGGCGCTGGTGGCGGTCCGGGGGTCCTGGGGGGTGGTGCTCATGCGGCGTACACCTCCCGCGCGGCGGCGACGCCTCCGCCGGCGACCACCTCCGCGCCACCGGCCCGCAGCACCTGCTCGAGGCAGGCCAGCGTGGTCAGCACGGCGTCGGTGCGGGCGTTGTAGCCCATGGTGCCGATGCGCCAGACCCGGCCGTGCAGCGGCCCGAAGGAGGTGCCGATCTCGATGCCGAACTCGGTGAGCAGCGCAGAGCGTGCGGCGTCGCCGTCGATGCCGTCGGGGATCTCGACGGCCACGACGTTGTGCATCTTGTGGGCGACGTCGCCGAAGACGGTGAGGCCGAGGCCGCGGACGCCGGCGAGCATCGCGGCCCCGTGCAGCCGGTGCCGCTCGACCGCCGCGTCGAGGCCCTCCTCGACCAGCAGCCGGGCGCACTCGCGGGCGCCGTAGAGCATCGTGGTCGCCTCGGTGTGGTGGTTGAGGCGGCGCGGGCCCCAGTAGTCCATGACCTGCGCGAGGTCGAGGTAGTTGGAGCGGATGACGGCGTGCTCGTTGCCGGCCTCGGCGTCGTCGTCCGCAGCCTCGCGGATGCCGGCCTCGACGACCTTGCGGGCGTCGATCCGGGCCGCGGCCGCGGGGGAGATGGTGATGGGGGCGCTGCCCGAGGGGCCGCCCAGGCACTTCTGGAGGCCGGCGGTGACGACGTCCACGCCCCACGCGTCGGTCTCGAACGGGTTGCCGCCGAGGCTGGCGGTGGCGTCGACGTAGAGCATCACGTCGTGGCGGCGGCAGACCTCGCCGATCTCGGCGAGCGGCTGGCACATCGTGGTCGAGGTGTCGCCCTGGACGCAGGCGACCAGGCTCGGGCGTACCCGGAGGATCGCCTCCTCGACCATCTCGGCCGGCACGACCTCGCCCCACGGCACCTCGACGGTGTGCACCTGGGCGCCGCAGCGGGTGGCGATCTCGACCAGCAGGTGCCCGAAGCGGCCGAAGACCGGCACCAGCACGACCTGGCCCGGCTCGAGGAGGCTCACCAGAGCGGCCTCGATGCCGGCGCGCGAGGTGCCGTCGACCAGGAACGTCTGCTCGTTGGTCGTGCGGAAGACCTCGCGGTAGAGCCCCATGGTCTCGGTCATGGTGGCCGTCATCCACGGGTCGTACTGGCCCACCAGCTGCGCGGACATGGCGCGCAGCACCCTCGGGTCGGCCGTGATCGGGCCGGGGCCCATCAGCAGTCGGGCAGGCGGGTCGATCGGTGGTGCCGGGCTCATGGCGACGACTGTATGAAACGATTGTTTCGTCCACGTCACGGGCGTGTGCGTCTGCGTTTCAGCAGGTCCGGGGTGGGCTGTGAAACGAGCGGGAGGTCCCTGCAACCGCGAGGCCGGTCAGCGGCGCAGCATGCCGCCGTGCGTGCCGGGGTCGGTGCGGTCGAGCACCCGTCCGCGCAGGATCGTGGTGGTGACCTGGCTGGGGAGCGTGAGCCCGTCGTAGGCCGAGATCGGGTTCTTGTGCGCCAGGCCGGCCGCGCTGACCGTGAGCGGCACGGCCTGGTCCAGCACGGCCAGGTCGGCGTCCGCGCCCACGGCGATCCGCCCCTTGTGCGCCAGCCCGACCTGGTCGGCGGTGTGGCGCGACATCCAGGCGCTCACCTTCTCCAGGCCGATGCCGCGGCGCGTGGCCTCGGCGGCCATGGCGGCAAGCCCGACCTGGAGGCCGGAGATGCCGCCCCAGGCCAGCTGGAGGTCGCCGTCCCCGGCGAGCTTGACCTCGGCGGTGGCCGGCGAGTGGTCGGAGACGACGCAGTCGATGATGCCGGCGTCCAGGGCCTGCCACAGCGCGTCGCGGTTGCCGTCGTCGCGGATCGGCGGGCAGCACTTGAACTGCGGGGACGCGTCCGGGATGCCCTCGGCGGCGAACGTCAGGTAGTGCGGGCAGGTCTCCACGGTGACCCGCAGGCCCTCGGCCTTCGCGTCGGCGAGCAGGTCGAGCGCGCGGGCGCTGGACAGGTGCAGCACGTGCACCCGGCCGCCGGTCTCGCGGGCCCCCTCGACGACCTGCGCGATCGCCGCGACCTCGGCCTCGTCGGGGCGGGAGAGCAGGAAGTCGCTGTAGGCGCGGCTCGGCGGCGCCGGGGCCGCGTCGAGCACGCGGGCGTCCTCGGCGTGCACGATCATCAGCCCGTCGAACGAGGCGATCTCGGTGAGCGCCTTGGTGAACTCGGCCGGGGACAGCGGCGGGAACTCGTCCACGCCGGAGGGCGCGAGGAAGCACTTGAAGCCGAAGACGCCGGCCTCCCACAGGGGCGCGAGGTCCGCGACGTTGCCGGGCACGGCGCCGCCCCAGAAGCCCACGTCCATGGCCAGCTGGCCGGCGGCCACGGCCTGCTTGGCCTCGAGGTTCGCCACGCTCGTGGTGGGTGGGATCGAGTTCAGCGGCATGTCGACCAGCGTGGTGACGCCGCCCAGCGCGGCCGCGCGGGTGGCGGTGGCGAAGCCCTCCCACTCGGTGCGGCCGGGCTCGTTGACGTGCACGTGGGTGTCCACCACGCCGGGCAGGACGACGGCGGAGTCGGCGACGTGCAGCACCTCCGCCTCGCCGGGCAGCGGGAGGTCGACCGGGGCGACGCCGGTGATGGTGCCGTCCTCGATCAGCAGCGTGGCCGGGCGCACGCCCTCGGGAGTGAGGACGCGGCGGGCGCGGACGGCGTCGGGGGTCATGGGGGCTCTCCTGCTCAGCTGCCGCGGTAGGTCGTGTAGGCGAACGGGCTCAGCAGCAGCGCCACGTGGACGTGCGGCTGGCTCTCGGTGACCTCGAAGGCGAGGTCGACGTGCGGGAAGAAGGTCTCGCGCCCCTGCGCGGCGAACCAGGGGCCCGTGGCGAAGCGCAGGCCGTGGGCGCCGGGCTCCACCGGGTCGGGGAAGCGGAACCGGCCGTCGTCGTCGGTGGTCGCGGCGGCGATCGCCGCGCCGTCGGGCCCGGTGAGCGTGACGGAGACGCCCGCGGCCGGGCGGCCCAGGGCGGCGTCGAGGACGTGGGTGGAGAGCGTGGGCACGCGGCTCAGCCTTCCACGGTGGCGGTGGTGGGGTCGTCGGTCACCAGCGCCGCCAGGCGCAGCACCGCGATCTCGCCGAGCTGCTGCTTGACCACGGCGGCCTCGGTGGCGTCGTCGTTGCCCAGCCGCTCCTCGAGCAGGGTGAGCATCTCCTCGGCCGAGCGGCCCGCGGCGCGCACCAGGTAGATCCGGTCGAACCGCTCCTCGTAGCGGCGGTTGCCGTCGGCCAGCCGAGCGGCGGTGTCGTCGTCCTGGCTCACGCCGGACTGCTCGCTGCGGCTCATGTCCGCGCTGGCCCCCGGGCCCGTCGGCCGCTCGCCGATGCGCGGGTGGTCGGCCAGGGCGGCCTCGACCTCGGCGTCGGTCCAGCTCGCGGCCTGCGCACGGGCGGCGGTGAGCAGGGCCGAGGCGTCCGGCCAGGGGCGGCCGGCGGCGAGCGTCTCGGCCCAGGAGTCGATCCGGACGCAGGGGGCGAGCACTGCGCGGGCCTCGTCGTCAGTGGCGGAGTTCAGGTCGTGCAGGAGCAACGGGCACCACGTTCTGCTCAGGGGTCGTCCAGGTCGGCCCGGCGGTGCGAGCCGCCCGGGAGGGCGACCCTACGACCCTCCCGTTACGGCTCACGAAACAACTGTTTCAGTCCCGTTACGCCCGTCGCGGACGTCGATGCCCCGGTGCTCGACCACCGAGCGGTCAGCCGGCGAGCGACGCTGCGAGGTCGAGCAGGGCGCGGTCGCGGCCGGGGGCGGCGACCAGGCAGACGCCGCAGGGCGTGCCGGAGCGGGTGCGCAGCGGGAGCGAGACGGCGGGCAGGCCGCCGAGCCCGGCCACGCAGGTGAGCCGCATGGTGGCGTCCCGCGTGGCCTGGAGCCCCGCGCCGGGGCGCGGTGCCGTGGAGGACGCGGACGGCAGGACGAGCACCCGGTCGCCCACGAGGTCGCGGATGCGGGTGCGGGCCGTCTGCACGGTGTCCCACGCGAGGTCCGCGTCGGCCTTGCTGATCCGCGAGGCCGCCTCGAAGCGACCGCGGACGTCGGGGCCGAGCGTGTCCATCCGGTCGGCGAGCCAGCCGCCGCGCACGCTCCACGCCTCGTAGGCCTGCCAGGTCTGGAACGCCCGGAGCCAGGTGCCCAGCTCGCCCAGCGGCCAGCCCTCGCGCACCACGAGCCCGAGGTCGCCCAGCCAGGCCTCGATCGCCGCCCGCACGTCCGGGTCCGCGAGGCCGAGGAGGCCCGGGACGACGACCAGCTCGCTGGAGCCGGAGCCGGTGTCGGGCGGGAGCAGCACGTCGCCCACCGCGCGCAGCCGGTGGACGTCGCGGGTCAGCCAGCCGACGGTGTCGAACGTCGGGGCGAGCGGCAGCAGACCGCGCACGGACACGGCACCGTGCGTCGTCCGGATGCCCGCGAGGCCCTGGTAGGCCGACGGCACCCGGATCGAGCCGCCCGTGTCGGTGCCCAGCCCGATGGTGGCCTGGCCCAGCGAGACCGCCGTGGCGGAGCCGGAGGTGGAGCCCCCCGGCACCCGGCGCGGCACACGGGGGTTCGGCGGGGTGCCGTAGTGGTGGTTGGTGCCGGCGAGGCTGTAGGCGAACTCGTCGGTGCGGGTGATGCCCCTGACCGCGGCACCGGCCTCCACCAGCCGCTCGACGGCCTCGGCGTCGCGGCGCTCGACCGGGGCCGCCGCCTCCCAGGCGGGGTTGCCGGCGCCGACCACGTGCCCGGCGACGGCGAAGAGGTCCTTCACGGCCACGGTCTCGCCGGTGAGCGGCCCGCCGGTGGCCGAGCCGGGCACGAGCGGGTCGCCGACGACCCGCCACACGCGGGTGTCGAGGGCCGGCGCCGGCACCGAGACGTGGGCGGCGGTGACCTTCCAGCCACCGGGGGTCAGGGCCCAGAGCTGGGTCTGCTGGCCGCGCCCGCCCCGCGCGAGCTCGGTGACCGCGACGACGAGCGCGTGGTGGTCGTCGGTGACCTGCACGTGGGTCTGCACGATCCGGCGCTGCGGCGCTCCGCCACGGCCGGAGCGGAACGCGGCGATCTGGTCGTGGCCGACGAGCAGGCCGTCGGCGTCCCCGCGCAGCGTGGCCTCGCCCGGCGCGAAGAGCCGGTCCAGCGCGTCGACGTCGTTGCTCATCAGGGCCTTCTCGTAGGCCCAGAAGGCCTCGACCAGGCCCGGGGGCACCGGCAGCGGGGTGCCGGTGCCGACGCCCGTGCCGGGCCCGCCGGCGGATGATGCGGTGCTCATCGGGTCACTCCGGCGAAGTCGGCCTTGCGGATCGAGGCGTGGCAGCCCTTCACGACGTCGACGACCTGCGAGATCTCGAAGTCGGTGGCGGCCGAGAGGTAGGCGTACGCCAGGCGGGGGTCCATGCCGTACCGGGCGCCCAGCACCGCGATGGCCTGGCGGACGCAGGCCTGGACGGCGAGGTCGAGGTCCTCGTCCATGCCCGTCGGGATGAGCAGGTCGGTGGTCTCCGCGATCGGTGCCACCACCTCGCCGAAGCGCTCGACGGCCTCGGCGGCGGGCACGACGTCCAGGTGGACGGTGAGGCGCAGCGAGGCCTCCAGTGCGGTGAGGCTGACCTCGCCGTCACCCTGCGCGAAGTGCGGGTCGCCGGCGTAGAACATCGCGTCCGCGACCTGCACCGGCAGGTAGAGCGTGGCGCCGGCCGTGAGCAGCTTGATGTCGATGTTGCCGCCGTGCGGACCGGGCGGCACCGAGTGCGGACGCTGGTCGCCGGTGACGGCGACGCCGAGGACCCCCGGGAAGGGCGCGAGCGGGTAGCGGACGACGGGCTCCCCGCCGGGCACCAGGGGCAGCGTCGCGTGGGTGCCGTCCTCGGTGAGGTGGGAGAACGCGCTGAAGACGTCCCCCTCGAGCGGGTACTCGCCGGGCAGGGCGCCGCGGCCGTGCCGGTTGGAGATCACGCCGTAGGGCACGCGGGGGAGGGTCTCCACCACGGTCACCGCCAGCAGGTCCCCGGGGCGGGCGCCGGTCACCGCGACGGGGCGGGAGACCACGTGCGGGCCGTCGACGCCGAAGGTGCGCGGGTAGTCGGACGCGGCCAGCGCGACGGCGTCGTCGAGCACCTCGACGCCGTCCGGCCCGTGGGTGGTGAAGAACGCCCGCGGGTCGCGGCCCTGGTCCTCGAGGATGCCCTCGTGGCTGATCGTGTCGAGGGTGACCTCGGTGCCGGGCTCGACGCGCAGCACGGGCTCGTCGGTCTCGCAGGGCAGTCGGCCCCAGAGGACGTTCTCGGTCGTCGAGGGCAGGT
This sequence comes from Nocardioides bruguierae, assembly GCF_023554635.1. Lineage (NCBI taxonomy): Bacteria > Bacillati > Actinomycetota > Actinomycetes > Propionibacteriales > Nocardioidaceae > Nocardioides > Nocardioides bruguierae. The sequence goes on along the minus strand of NZ_JAMJPH010000019.1, from coordinate 8,752 downwards.
AGGTCCCCCGGACCGGCCCCACGCCGGTCTGCAGCGTCTCCATGGCTGGTCACCCTACGGACACCTGTCGTGGCCGAGCACCCGTCCGCGCCGTCGTGGTGCTCGCCGACCGTGCGGACACGTTGTTACTGTCCAGTACGTGAGCACCGAGCCCCTCGCCGCGTCGACCCACGAGTTCGACCGGCAGACCGCCGTCCGTCCGCTGCCCGGCACGGCGTCCGACGCCCCGGCGGGCCGCTACGCCGCCGCGCTGACCGGCGGCTGGAGCGTCGGTGGGGGTGTCAACGGCGGCTTCCAGCTGGGCGTCGTCGGCGCCGCCGTCCGCGCCCACCTGCCCGCCCACCCCGACCCGGTGAGCATCAGCGCGCACTACCTCTCCGCGGGCACCGACGGCCCGGCCGAGGTCGAGGTCGACCTCGAGCGTGTCGGGCGCCTGGCCACGGTCCGGGCGCGGCTCGTGCAGGGCGGCGCCACGCGGATCGCCGCGATCGGCACCTTCGGCGACCTCGCCGCCGCGCACGAGGCCGCTGCCGGCGACGAGCGGCTCACAGCGACCCCGCCCGACCTGCCCGCGCCCGAGCGGTGCCCGGGCCCCGAGCACACGCCGCCCCAGATGCTGGAGATCGCCCCGATGATGGAGCGCTTCGAGATGCGCTTCGACCCCGCCTGCGCCGGCTTCGCCGTCGGTGCGCCCTCGGGCCAGGGACGGCTCAGCGCCTGGTTCCGGTTCCGCGACGGGCGCGAGCCCGACACGCTCTCCCTGCTCACCGCCCTCGACGTGCTGCCGCCGGTCACCTTCGACCTCGGCCGCCCCGGCTGGGCGCCGACCCTCTCGCTCACCGCGCACGTGCGCCGCCGCCCCGCGCCGGGCTGGCTGCGGATCACCCAGGCCACCCGCCACCTCGCGGGCGGGATGTTCGAGGAGGACTGCGAGGTCTGGGACGCGGACGACCACCTCGTCGCCCAGGCCCGCCAGCTGGCCCTCGTCCCCCGCTGACCCTGGCCGCCGAGTCGGCAGCACGTTGCTGCCGACTCGGCGGTGAGTCGGCAGAAGCTTTCAGCCGGCGACGCGGACGAGCCAGCGCCGGTGCGGGTGCTCCGTGGCGCACCACAGGCGGCCGTCGGGGTCCCGGGCGAGGTCCTCGGGCCCCATCGGCAGCGCCCAGCGGCGGGCGCGCCACGCCCCGGGGGCGCCGGTCCACAGGGTGCCCGGCACCCACGGCCCGTGCGAGGTCGAGAGGACGCCGGCGCCGAGCTCGGCCGCGCCGACGGCGAGCACCGCGCCCTGCATGCCGGCCGGGCCGTCGCCCAGCACGCGGGCCGGGCCGGTCGGCACGCCGTCGTCCAGCGGCACGTGCGCCAGGCGCCGTGGGGCCTCGCCCCGGGCGTACTCGCCGACCACCAGCCCGCCGGCGGCCGGCGCCAGGAACGAGACGCGCAGCGCCGGCCCGTCGGCGACCTCCAGCGGGCCGCTGGCGCGCCGCACCTGCCACGGCTCCGCGGGCGCGGACGGCAGGTCGTCGGCGTGCAGGCTGACGAACCCTGCCCGGGTCGCGGCCACGTGCAGCCACGGCCCGTCGGTGGCGAGGCCACCGGCGTGCACGTGCAGGGGCCCACCGTCCTCGCCGGCCAGCGGGACGTGCGCGTAGCGGCCCGCCCGGGTGTCGGCGACGCTCACCCGCGCGCCACCGTCCTTGGCGTACCAGGCGACGAGGAGGAGGCCGTGCCCCGGCGCGGCGACGCCCTGGGGCCACCAGCGCGGGTCGGCACGGTCCTCGGCCTCCCAGGTCCAGGCGGCGCGCACCGCCAGGCCGGGCGCCCAGGTGCGGCGCAGCCGCCGAGGCAGGGGGAGACGGCGCAGGGCGTCGACGAGCGGGGTCATGCTGCCTGCCCACCGCCCCGGCCGGGCAGGCGCACGGCCCCGGTGGCGATCGCGACGCCGGCCGCGCCGACCAGCAGTCCGACGACCTCGCGCAGGCCCAGCGGCTCGTCGAGCAGCAGCGTCGCGGCCAGCGCCGTCACCGGCGGCATGAGGAAGAACAGGCTGGCGGCCGCGCCCGCCCCGCCCGCGCGGACGAGGCGACCGAGCAGCAGCAGCCCGGCGACGGAGTTGATGCCTGCCAGCCACAGCACGTCGAGGGCCAGCAGCCCGGGGGACTCCACGGGCGGCAGCCCCTCGGTGGCGACCATGAGCACCAGGAGGGGAGGCACGCTCACCGCGCACTGCACGGTGGCCGACCAGACGGGGTCCACCTCGCCGGTCCACCGCTGGCCCAGCGTGCCGAGGGTGAGGCAGAGCAGGCTGCCCAGCCCGAGCAGCACGGCCGTGGGCGAGACGGCGGTGCCGCCGGCCTCGCCGCCCCAGACGTCCGGCCCCAGCACCACGAGCACGCCGACGACGCCCGCGGCGAAGCCGATGACCTGCACCGGGCGCAATCGCTCGCGCAGCAGCAGGGTCGCCAGCAGTGCGGTGAGCACGGGGGAGAGGGAGTGCAGCAGCGCCGCCAGCGTGGCCGGCAGCCCGATCTCGAACCCCTCGTACATGAGCGCGAAGACGGCCGCGTTGATCAGCAGGCCGGTGGCGCCCACCCGCAGCAGGTCGGCCCGGGAGAACCGCGGCCGGCCGCGCAGGGCCAGGGCGAGCCCGCCGAGCATCAGCGTGGCCACGCCGAACCGCAGCACCAGGAGCGCGATGGGGGCGGAGAGGTCCACGCCCACCGGGGCCGCGATGTAGCCGCTGCTCCACACCACGACGAACGCGGCGGCCGGCAGGAGGGGCAGCCGCGCGGGCGGCAGCAGGGTGGGGGTGCTCCGAGTCACCGGGGCAGTCTGGCGCACGCCGGCCCCTCCCCGTGGGTGCTGCCCCGTCGCCGAGGGCCCTACGGTGGGCCCGTGCCCGAGCTGCCCCCGCCCCGCCTCGTCGTCGGTGCCGCCATCGTCCGCGGCGCCCGGGTGCTCGCCGCCCGCCGCACCACCCCGCCCGCGGCGGCCGGGCGCTGGGAGCTGCCCGGCGGCAAGGTGGAGCCGGGCGAGCCCCCGGCTGCTGCCGTCGAGCGCGAGGTCGACGAGGAGCTGGGCTGCGAGGTCGAGGTCGTCGCCTGGCTCGACGGCACCTCCCGCATCCGCGAGGCGACGGACGACGGCCCGGCGCTCGACCTGCGGGTCGCCCTGGCCCGCGTGGTCGGCGGCGAGCCCGAGCCGACCGACGAGCCCGGCGGCCACGACCAGGTGCGCTGGCTGGCCGCCGAGGAGCTGGACGAGGTCGACTGGCTGGACTCCGACAGGCCCTTCCTCCCGCAGCTGCGCCACCACCTCGCCCGGGTGGCGGCCGACCAGCGCCGCCTCGTCCTGTTCGAGGAGGAGGACGCGATCGCCGTGCAGCAGCGCCTGGTGGCGGACGGGTTCGACGCCGTCCTGACCCGGGAGCGGCTGGCGGGCGAGGACGACGACGAGGACCACCCCTGGGCGGTGCTCACCGACGCGCCCACGTTCGTGGTCGAGCTGCTGCTCGACGAGGTCGACGGGTGGCTGGACGAGGGGGACCAGCCGGGTGCCGGGGAACAGGCCGGGCCCCGTGCCGGTTGGACCCCGACGGCACCGCCCGCCCTGCCCACGGCCCCGAAGCGCGTCAAGCGCCCCGACCGGGCCTGAGCCGCGGCTCCCCGCTCCACCGCTTCCCAGGAATCGAGACCATGACCTCCAGCCCCCTCCCCGTCGCCGACCAGCGGCTCCTCCTCGTCCACGCCCACCCCGACGACGAGACGATCGGCAACGGCGCCACCATGGCGAAGTACGTCGCCGAGGGACGCCGGGTCACGATGGTGACCTGCACGGCGGGCGAGATGGGCGAGATCCTCGTGCCCGAGCTGGAGCACCTGGCCGCCGACCGCGAGGACAAGCTCGGCGAGCACCGCCGCGGCGAGATCGCGGACGCCATGGCCGCGCTCGGGGTCACCGACCACCGCTTCCTCGGCGGCTTCGGCCGGTTCCGCGACTCCGGCATGAAGTGGGCGCCCGAGGGCGGCTACGCCATCCCCGCCGACGACGTGCACGAGAACGCGTTCTGGCACAGCGACCTCGTGGTCGCCGCCGACGAGCTGGTGCGCATCATCCGCGAGGTCCGCCCCCAGGTGCTGGTCACCTACGACGAGTTCGGCGGCTACGGCCACCCCGACCACAAGCAGGCCCACCGGGTCGCCACCTACGGGGCCGCGCTCGCCGCGGTGCCCTCCTACAAGCCCGAGCTCGGTGCTGCGTGGGACATCCCGAAGCACTACTGGAACGCGATGAGCGAGTCCCGGATGCGCGAGGGCATGCGCCAGCTCAAGGCCGCCGGCGAGGAGGTCGAGTTCTTCGGCGGCGACCCGGACGGGCCCCTCCCGCCGGTCGTCGTCGCCGACGAGCACCTGGCCGCGGTCGTGGACGGCGGCTCCGAGGGCGCCCGCGCGAAGCTGGACGCGATGCGCGCCTACCCGACCCAGATCCAGGTCGACGGGCCCTTCTTCGCGCTCTCGAACAACCTGGGCGACCGCGTGTGGGCCGAGGAGTTCTACCGGCTCGCCAAGGGCGTGCAGGGCCCCGTCAACGACGAGGGCCTGGAGACCGACCTCTTCGCCGGCCTCGACTCCTCCTGGGCCTGAGCGAGCGGGCCCGGGTGAACGGGGTGAGCGGACGGTGGACGCGGTGTCGGTGCTGAGGGCGGTGCTGGGGACCGTCGCGGTCGCGGCGCTCGCGCTGCTCACCGCCGTCCCCACCCTCCTGCTGCACCGCGACACGGTGGGCGCGGTCCTCGGCTGGGCCGCCGTCGTCCTGTGCCTGCTCGCCCTGCGCCCGGGCGTGCGCACCCGGCTGCTCTACGCGCTCGTGCTGTGCGGCGTGCTCTGGTACGGCTCCCAGCAGGCGGCCGACGGCGGCTTCCTCGTCACCGCCGACGCGCGGGGGTGGGCCCTCATCGCCCTGGCCCTGGTGGCGGTGCTCCTGGCGGTGGTCACGCTGCCGGGCCCGCGGCGCCGGCACGACCACGTGAGCGACAGCGGGGATGAGAGCGCGGACGACGGCCCCGTCGGTGCGGCTGAGAAGCACCTGGGAACGTAAACTCCCCGCTCGTGACGAGCCCCGACGACCGGCCCGACGACCGGCCCGACGACGTGCAGCCCACCGACGTGGAGCCCACGGACCCCGAGCGCGACGCGTCGCAGCCCGCTGTCGAGCCCGAGCCTGCTGCAGCGACCGACGCCGAGCCGGACGCCGAGCCCGACGCGGACCCGGAGACCGAGGTGCTCGACACCGCCGAGCCGGACCCGGAGCCCGAGCCGGAGCCCGAGCCGGAGCCCGCGGACGACACGGGCTTCTTCGGCTCGGTCGCCACCGAGGACGCCCCGCCTGCCGCGGCAGCCGCTGCCGCGGGCACGCCGGCGAAGGCGCCGAAGCCGGCCCGCTCCGGGCCGGGCGGCAAGGTCGCGCTGCTGACCGTGCTCGCCCTGGTCGTGCTGGTCGGCGGCGGCTACGCCGCGGCGGCCCTCGCGGCCGGTGACCGGCTCCCGCAGGACGCCACCGTGGCCGGCGTGGAGGTCGGCGGGCTGATCCCGTCGGCCGCCGAGACCCGGCTCGAGGAGGCGCTCTCGGAGACCGCGTCCGCCCCGATCGACGTGGTCGTCGACGGCACGACGACCACCCTCACGCCCGGCGAGCTGGGGCTCTCCATCGACTACGCGGCCTCCGTGGCCGCCGCCGGCGGCGGACGCTCGTTCGACCCGCGCCGCGTCTGGGACTGGTACACCGGCGGCGACGAGACCGACGCCGTCGTCGCCGTGGACGAGGACGCGCTCGCCGCGACCGTCGAGCGGCTGGCCGCCGACGTCGCCGTGGCCCCCGTGGACGGCGGGGTGGAGATCCGTCGTGGACGCGCCGTGGCCGTCGCCGCCCAGGACGGCTCCGGCCTCGACGTCGAGGACGCGGCGGCCGCGCTCGTGGCCGTCTACCCCGGCGGCGACGAGGTCACCCTGGACCCGGTCGACGTCGAGCCCGCCGTGAGCGACGCCGACGTGGCCGACGCGATCGCCGGCTTCGGCGCCACCGCGACCTCCGGGCCGGTCGTGCTGCGCTTCGGCGGCAACCCGGTGCGCCTGACCACCCGCCAGTTCGACGACGCCCTGCGGATGACGGTCGAGGACGGCGCGCTCGTGCCGTCCGTGCGCCGCAAGCCGCTGCTCGCGCTGGTCGACGGCGCCACCGCCGGCGCGGACGCCCCGGTCGACGCGACCTTCCGGCTCACCTCCGACGGCGAGCCCCGCGTGGTGCCGGCCAAGCCCGGCGTCACCTACCGCCCGGCGGCCGTCACCAGCGCGTTCCTGACCGCGGTCAGCAGCGACGAGGACCGCACCGCCCGGGTGCGGGCCAAGGTCGCCGAGCCGGAGCTGACCACCAAGGAGGCCCGCGCGCTCGGCGTGGTCGAGGAGGTCTCCTCCTTCACCACCGAGTGGCCGCACGCCGACTACCGCAACACCAACATCGGCCGCGCCGCGGAGCTGGTCGACGGCACGCTGCTGCTGCCCGGCGAGACGTTCTCGATGAACGACATCGTCGGCGAGCGCACCCGGGAGAACGGGTTCACCGAGGGCTTCATCATCTCCAACGGCATCCTCGTGGAGGACCTCGGCGGCGGCGTCTCCCAGATGGCCACGACCCTGTTCAACGCCATGTTCTTCGCCGGCCTGGAGGACGTGGAGCACAAGCCGCACTCGTTCTACATCAGCCGCTACCCGATCGGTCGCGAGGCGACCGTGGTCTGGGGCGCGCTCGACCTGCGGTTCCGCAACAACACCGACCACGGCGTCTGGGTCCGCTCCTCGACGACGCCCTCGACGCCCAGCAGCAGCGGCTCGGTGACCGTGACGATGTACTCCACCAAGACGTGGGACATCACCACCTCCACCTCCGAGCGCTACGACTACACGGCGCCGACCACCCGCACGCTGACCACGGACGACTGCTACGCCTACACCGGCAGCCAGGGCTTCTCGATCGACGTCTACCGGTACTTCCGGGAGCCGGGACAGGACGAGCTGGTCGACACCGAGACCTTCCACACCGTCTACACCCCGCAGGACTCGGTGGTCTGCGAGGCGCCGCCCTCCGACAACGGCGGCAACGGTGGCGGCGGCAACGGCGGCGGCGGCGGCAACAACTGACGCTGAGGCTCGGTCAGGGGGCCGGTCAGGGAGCGGGCGTGCCCGGTGGCACGAGGTACCGGGTGCCGTGGTGCACCTCGAGGCCCATGCCCTCGTAGAGGGCCTGCGCGGCCGCGTTGTCGGTCTCCACGTGCAGCCACGCGAACCGCGCGCCGCGCTCGGCGGCCCACTCCAGCAGGGCGTCGACCAGGTCGCCGGCCAGTCCCTGGCGGCGGTGCTCGGGGCGCACGCGCAGGCCGTGCATGCCCAGCCAGTCGGCCGCGAGCACCGCGTGGCACTCGCCGAGTCGGCCGCCGGCGTCCGCCACGGCCGCCTCGGCGCGGGCGACCTGCCCGGGCCCGGGCGCGGGCTCCAGCAGGGACGAGGGGGAGAGGACCGCGCGGTCGCCGCCCCGGCCGCGCCGGCCGCGCCGCACCTGGGAGAGCGACCCGGCGCGCATCTCGGCGTCCCCGCCCGGGACGACGCTCCAGCCGGCGTCGAGCAGCGCCTGCTCGACCTCGCTGCCGGCCTCCACCTGCGCCAACGCCGGCCGGTCGCGGGCGGAGTACCAGGCGAGGACCCGGCGCAGGGCCTCGTCCGTGCCCACCCCGGGGTCGCCCATGGCGAGCACCGAGGTCGCGCGCTTGAGCGGGCGACCCACCGGCGCGGGGTCGTGCCGCAGCACCCACTCGCCGATCGCCTCGGTCTCCACGTGGCCGAACATCGTGAGGCAGTGCTGCTCGGCGTCGCGGGCGCTGACCCGCGCCAGCGCCGAGGCCCGTGGCGGCACCGGCTTGCCGGAGACGAGGTCGGCGAACGCGATCCGCACGGGCTCGGCCTCGCCGTGCCGCGGGCCGTCGGGCGCGAGCAGCAGGCTGTCCTCGTCCCACGCCAGGCAGACGCCGAGCAGGTCGGTGGTCGCCTCGGCGCCGCTGGGGCCGGTCTCGCCGCGCAGCCGACGTCGCACGACCACGCGTCGACCCACCACGTGCGGCCCCAGGAACGGGGTGCTCGAGGACGCGACGGGTGTCGAGGGGTGGTCTTCCGCAGGATCCGGCACGCCGGGATACTAGGGTGGGCGAGCCCGCGGGTGGACATCTGGTGAGAAGGTGTCCGTCGTCCTCACGGACACCCCACAGGAACTTTCAGGAGGACCCTGATGACCTACGTCATCTCCCAGCCCTGCGTCGACGTCAAGGACAAGGCGTGCGTGGACGAGTGCCCCGTCGACTGCATCTACGAGGGCAAGCGGATGCTGTACATCCACCCTGACGAGTGCGTCGACTGCGGTGCGTGTGAGCCCGTGTGCCCGGTCGAGGCGATCTTCTACGAGGACGACGTGCCGGCCGAGCACAAGGACTACTACGACGCCAACGTCACCTTCTTCGACGACCTGGGCTCCCCGGGCGGCGCCGCCAAGACCGGCGCCATCGACAAGGACGCGACGCTCGTCGCCGGCCTGCCGCCGCAGAACCAGGGCTGAGCCCTGAGCAGTACCTCCGCGACCGCGGGCCCCCCCCGGCGGGGGCGCCCGGCCCGCTCCACCACGCGGGCCCCCAAACCCCGGGGCGGCCCGCGCCCCC
>NZ_JAMJPH010000018.1:0-84954 GCF_023554635.1 Nocardioides bruguierae | reverse complement strand
CCGGCCGCCGCAGACCCGGGGCTGCCCCCGGCGCGTCACCGCCGCGACCGCGCCCCCGCGGGGGGGGGGCCCCGCGTCCGTCTCCAGCAGGCTGCCCGACTTCCCGTGGGACGGCCTGCGCGCCCACGCCGAGACGGCGCGGGCGCACCCGGGCGGGATCGTCGACCTCTCCGTCGGCACGCCCGTGGACCCCACCCCGGACGTGGCGGCCGACGCGCTCGCCGCGGCGACCCAGTGGCCGGGCTACCCGACCACGATCGGCCTGGCCTCGACCCGGCAGGCGTGCCTGGACTGGATGGAGCGCCGCCTCGGCGTCACCGGTCTCGGCCTCGACCAGGTGCTGCCCACCGTCGGTTCCAAGGAGCTCGTCGCGCAGCTGGCCCTGCACCTGGGCGTGGGCCCGGGCGACACGGTGGTCTTCCCCGAGCTCGCCTACCCGACCTACGAGGTCGGCGCCGTGCTCGCCGGGGCGACGCCGGTCGCGACCGACTCGCTGACCGCGCTGGGCCCCGAGGCACCCGCGCTGCTGTGGCTCAACAGCCCCTCGAACCCCACCGGCCGCGTGCTGCCGCCCGAGCACCTGAAGAAGGTCGTCGACTGGGCCCGCGAGCGCGGCACCGTCGTGGTCTCGGACGAGTGCTACGTCGAGTGCTCGTGGGAGGCCTCGCCGGTCTCGGTGCTGCACCCCGACGTGTGCGGCGGCAGCCACGAGAACATCCTCGCGCTGCACTCGCTCTCCAAGCGCTCCAACCTCGCCGGCTACCGCTGCTCGTTCGTCGCCGGCGACCCCGTGCTGGTGGCCGAGCTGCTGGCCGTGCGCAAGAACCTCGGCCTGATCATGCCGGGCCCCGTCCAGGAGGCGATGAAGGCAGCGCTGGACGACGACGAGCACGCCGTCGACCAGCACGCCCGCTACGCCGCCCGCCGCGCGAGGCTGCGCGCCGCCCTGGAGACCGCCGGCTTCCGCGTCGACCACTCCGAGGCCTCGCTCTACCTGTGGTCGACCCGCGTGGTCGACGGCGTCGAGCAGGACGCCTGGGAGACGGTGGCCTGGCTGGCCGAGCGCGGCATCCTCGTCGCCCCCGGCACCTTCTACGGTGCTGCCGGCTCGACGCACGTGCGCGTGGCGTTCACCGCCACCGACGAGCGGGTCGACGCGGCCGTCGAGCGCCTCACCGCCCGCTGAGCCACTGCTGGGAGGGGCGGACCGGTCGGGAGCCTCCTCGGGCGGTGTCTCGCAGGCGATCCTTGGCATGCGTTTCCCCGCCGCTCAGGCGGCGGAGGGACGCTGCAGGCATGACGCACGCCCAGCCCGCCCGTAGCCGTTCCGCCCGCTCCGCCCGCGCCCGCTCCACCCGCGCCGTCGCCGGCTGCGCCGTGCTCGCCCTGGTGGGCCTCGGCTCCCTCACCGGCTGCGGCAGCGACGACTCGACCGACGCCTCCGCCTCCTCGGCCGCGACGGCGCAGAGCAGCGCGTCGGCCGGCTCCTCGTCGCCCGCCCTGCCCGCGGACTTCCCGACCGACACGGTGCCCCTGCTCGACGGGGACGTCACCGCGTCGAGCACGACCGGATCGGGGTCCTCGGAGTCCTTCGACGTCACGGTCTCGGCCACGGGCACCGCGAAGCACGCTGCGGCCGCGGCGGTGAAGCGGCTCGAGACGGCCGGCTGGGAGGTCGGCACGAAGCTGCCCGGCGGCACCGGCTACCTGCTCATGGGCGGGGACGGCCAGGTGGACGTGGCGGCGCAGACGGACGGCTCGTCCACCACCGTCACCTACCAGGTGTTCACGTCCTGACGGGCCTGCTGACGCGCCCGCACGGGCGGGGCTCAGGTGTCGGCTCAGGTCTCGGGTCAGGGGTAGACGTCGACGTGCACGTGGTCGCGGTGCAGCAGCACCTGACGCGTCGCCGCGTCGGCGTCACCGGTGTCGATGTCGTAGTCGCGCCAGCCCTGCTCCGAGCGGCGCGCGGTCCAGATCCGCGCGTCGTAGATGACGGTGGCGATCCCGAGCCGGTCCGCCTGCGCCACCAGGTACTGGGCCACGGCCCAGCCGCTCACCTTCGAGGACTCGTCCACGGGGCGGAAGAAGACGTCCACGGCCCGGCCGTCGTAGTGCGCCGAGTCCTCGGAGTGGCCGTCGGTCACCCCGCCGGGCGCGAACCCGCCGAGCGGCACGTCACCGAAGACGGCCAGGACCTCCCGGCGCACCCGGTCGGCGCGTCGGGTCAGGCCGGACTCCAGCAGCCGGGTGGGGCCGGCGGAGGGGGCGTCGCCGGCCACGCAGGTGAACGCGGCCTGCGACCACCCCGTCAGCGCCGAGGCGAGGACCCGGGCGTCGTTCTCGTGGTCGGCGTAGGCCTCCGGGAACGCCGAGCGCTGCACCTCCTGGGCGGCCACCGTGATCGGCAGCTCCTGCCACCCGTCCACCGCGACCAGCGCGTCGTAGAACGCGTTGGTGGCGTAGGCGGGGTTCTGCACCTCGTCCTCGGTGCCCCAGCCCTGCGAGGGGCGCTGCTGGAAGAGCCCGAGGGAGTCGCGGTCGCCGGTGGAGAGGTTGTAGAGGTCCGACTCCTGGTAGGCGGTGGCCAGGGCGATGGTGGCCGCGCGGGCCGGGAGGTCGCGGCGCACCGCGATGGCCGCGATCAGGGCCGCGTTCTGCGCCTGCTCCGGGCTGAGGGTGACGGTGGTGTCGTCGACGGTGGCCGTGCACTCGGGGGAGGCCAGGAACGGCGAGACCACCCGGTCCAGCAGCACGCGCACGCCGACGAACGCCGCGACGGCGACGACGCCGAGCACGACGACGCCCACCGCCACCTTCCGCATGAGGACATCGTCCGGGTCGGGCCAAGCCGGGGCGAATCGACTCGCCGCCCGGCCGGGCCCGTTCCTCCCGACGCGGCCGCCGCGTCGGGAGGGGCTGCTCAGTTGGCGTGCAGGTCCGCGTTGAGGGTGATGCCCTCGCCCTTCCACGGAACGGCCTCGATGCGCCCGGTCACCGAGTGGCGGCGGAAGAGCACGTTGGAGGAGCCGGCCAGCTCCAGCGCCTTGACCAGGCGCGGCTCGGCGCCCGGCTCGAGCACGGTCACCTTGGTGCCGGCAGTGATGTAGCAGCCGGCCTCGACGACGCAGTCGTCACCGAGCGGGATGCCCAGGCCGGACTCGGCGCCGAGCAGGCAGCGCTCGCCGACGGAGATGACGGCCTTGCCGCCGCCCGACAGCGTGCCCATGATCGAGGCGCCGCCGCCGACGTCCGAGCCGTCGCCGACCACCACGCCGGCCGAGATGCGTCCCTCGACCATCGAGGCGCCCAGGGTGCCGGCGTTGAAGTTCACGAAGCCCTCGTGCATGACGGTCGTGCCCTCGGCCAGGTGCGCGCCCAGGCGCACGCGGTCGGCGTCGGCGATGCGGACGCCGGCGGGCAGCACGTAGTCGACCATCCGCGGGAACTTGTCGACGCCGAGCACGGTGACGTGGCCGTCGCGGGCGCGCAGCCGGGCGCGGGTGAGCTCGAAGCCCTCCACGGCGCAGGGGCCGGCGGTGGTCCACACGACGTTGGTCAGCTTGCCGAAGACGCCGTCCATGCTGAGGCCGTGCGGCCGCACGAGGCGGGCGGAGAGCAGGTGCAGCCGCAGCCACGCGTCGACGGTGTCGGCCGGCGGCGCGGCCAGGTCGGCGACCTCGACGGTCACCAGGTCGCGTCGCACCCGGCGGGCGTCGTCGGGGCCGGTGAGCTCGGTCAGCTCCACGGGCGCCTCGTCGCCCAGCGGCATGGCGCCCAGGCGGGGCTCGGGGAACCAGGCGTCCAGGACGGTGCCGTCCTCGGTGCGGGTCACCAGGCCGTGGGCCCAGGCGCCGGGGGAGGTGGTCTCGGGGGTGCTCTGCTCGCTCACGCGGGCCAGCCTAGGAGGCCCCACCGACGCCGGCGGAAACCGTGCCACGCGATGGACGCGGTGCCTCGCCCGCCGCGTCCTACCCACCGCAGGTGAAACGGCGGTGCATGCCTTGGCGGGCCACCAGACGGGACCTACCCTCGGGCCACAGGCCGACGACGGGGGAGTCGCGGCGCAGGACGTGGCCGGCGCACCGGCCAGGGGGAGCCGACCGTGATCTCCGGAGTCACCGCCGGTTCCCGGACGCCCCTGCTCATGGGCCGCAACCGGGAGCTGGCCCGCATCGAGGCCGCGGCCCGCGAGGGTCGGCCGGTGCTCGTGCGCGGCCGCGCCGGGGTGGGCGTGAGCGCGGTGCTCCAGGAGGTCGCGCGTCGCCTCGAGGTCTCCGGCCGTCGCCCGGGTCGCGGTGCCGGGTCGCCGTGGGCCGAGGTCGGCACGGACGTCGACATCACCCCCGCCAGCGCCCGCGACCTCATCCCGCTCGCCGCCCGACGCGGCACCAGCCTCGTCGTCGACGACGCGGACCTGTGCTCGCCCGAGGAGCTGCGGCTGCTCGCCGAGACCGCCTGGCGCTCCAGCGTGTCCCTCGTGCTCGGCGCGCACGCCGACGTCCCGCTGGTCTCGCAGGACCCCAGCGCCTCGGTCATCGACCTCGACGGCCTCGACCGCGCCTCCGTCGCCCACCTCGCCTCCTCGCTGCGCGGCGAGGTCCTCGACGCGGACGGCGGCGCGGCGGCCTGCCTGCAGCGGGCCTGCGCCGGCAACCCGGGGCGCCTGACCGCCCTGCTCGACCTGCCGGAGATCAACGACCTGCTCGTGCGGGCCGCCGACACCGAGGACCCCGAGGAGCTGGCGCCCGAGTTCGCCGGCCTGCTCGAGCGCAGCGTGCTCGCCCGCGTCGGCGCGCTCACCCTGGCCGGGCAGACCGCGCTGGCCGTGGTCCTCGTGGCCGGCCCGCACGCCCCCCTGGCCCTCGTGCAGGGCGCGGCCGGGCACGACGGGCTCGACGAGGTGCTGGCCAGCGGCCTGCTCGTGCAGGTCGAGGCCGAGACCCCCGAGCCGCGGCACGGCGCCGTGGGCCGCCTGCTCACCCACACCCTGCCCTGGCAGCTGCGGGCCGAGGCCCAGCGCCTGCTCGGCGTGGCCGCCGAGCGCACCGGCCTGGCGCTGGTCCGCTCGCTGCCCTCCGCCGTCACGGCGACCTGGCCGGCCTGAGCACCCCGACACCGTCGGGGAGCACACGACCGGCCAGGCCGTCCGGCGTCCTCAGGAGGTCGGACGCGCACCGACCTGCCACGCGCCCGGGGCGCTGAAGCGCAGCCAGGTGCCGTCCGGCGCCTGCTGGTCCACGCCCGGCTCGGTCCAGTCGCACACGCCGTCGGGGAAGACCTCGGCGAACCGCGCCCACTGGGCCCGCGTCGTGCGGGGGTAGTCGCTGCGCACCGGGGTGGCCAGGCGGCAGGTGATCACGTCCGAGGCGACGGGGCCGCCGGCCACCATCCGCGGTGAGGAGTAGCTCGGGTAGAGGTCGTTGCAGCGGGTGTCGCCGCGCAGCACCTGGCGCTCGCGGACCTGCTCGCCGGCCGGCGTCCAGCAGGCGTCGGTGAGGCCCGCCGGGCGGTTGCGGGAGACCCGGGCGTGGGCGGAGCCGGGCCGCTGGTCGGCACGGGTGGCCGCGATCCAGCGGTCCACGCCCTCCAGGGCCCGCACGAGCACGGGGGAGGAGGCGTCGAAGAGCCCGCGGCTGTCGTCCTCGACCAGCATCACCTGGTTGTCGGCGTCGCCGTTGGCCGCCACCAGGCGGGCCCGGGTGGAGAAGGACTGGTAGCGCATGTGGATGTCGCCGTACCCCGCCTCGTCCGTGTAGGCGCGGTAGTCGACGACGGGCACGTCGCCCAGGCCGTTGCCGCCCCAGAGCAGGCGGCCGGTGCGGTAGGCGTTCTCCCGGGCGACGGGGTCGGCGGCGGTGCGCGCCGCGGTCGGCTCGGCGTCCACGCCGAGCCCGCCCACCCCGGCGTTGAGGTCGAGGAACTCGTCGGCGTCGAGCACGCCCTCGCGCCAGGCCGCGAGGCCGTAGGTGACGCCGACGTTGTCGCTGGGCACGCGGGCGAACCCGGTGCCCGGGTCGACCCCGTAGGAGGTGGCCGCGTGGTCCCAGATCGTGCCGCGTGCGCCGGTGGGGTTGGTGGCGGCGTCGTAGCGCAGGGCCGCGGGCACCGAGGGGTCGAACTCGGCGTCGGGGTCGAGCCGCTTCGCGCCGTCGCTCATGGCCGCGAGGGCGGCGGGGTCGCCGAAGCCGGCGACGGCCTGCTGCTGTGCGGCCGTCAGCGCGTCGGGGTGGCCCTCGAGGTAGTTCTGGAGGACGCGGGAGTCGAACAGCATCTGCGAGGTGCCGAACCCGACGTCGGGGAACGAGCAGCCCGAGACGATGCCGTCGAGCAGCCCCGGGTAGTTGTCGGTGATCTGGTGGGCCTGGTAGCTGCCGCCCGAGCAGCCCCAGCCGATCGTCCAGCGGGGCGCGCCGTAGGTCTGCTCGAAGACCCGCTTCGTCTGGGCCATGACCTCGGCCGAGAGCAGGTCGTCGCAGTTGTGGCCGTAGACGTTGAGCGAGGAGGAGGCCACGGCGAACCCGCGGTCGAGCATGGTGGGCACCAGGACGCCGCCGGTGCCGGGGCCCTGCCGGTACCACCCGGCGCGGCAGCCGCCGCCGAAGGTGTAGACGAGCCGACCGTTCCAGCCGGGCGAGCGGGTGCCGGGGGCGGGCTCCACGTCGTCGGCGGGGTCGTCGAGCATCGCGATCTCGTAGATGCCGCGGTCGGCGACGCCGGTCTCGACCCGCACGACGTAGGGCACGCGCTCCCCGTCCACGCGGGTGTAGGCGAGGTCGGCGGGGCGGTCCTGCCCCGCGGGCAGCGGCTCGAACCGGCCGTCGGTGGTGCGGTAGACGTGGTCGACCTCGGTGGGCACGACGCAGTCGGGGCCCTCGGACGCCGGCAGCATCGACCCGTCGGCGGTGCGGAACTCGCTGGTCTCGCAGGCGAACGGCGTCTCGCGCGGTCCGGCGAAGGCCAGCGGGTCGGTGTCCCGGTCGGCCGCGTCCGCGGACGTGCCGGCGGGCGCGGCCCCGGTGGTGCCGGCCAGCGCCTGGCCGGGAACCGCGGCGAGGGCTGCCACCAGCGGGACGGCGGCCACGGCGATGAGTGCGGTGCGCCGGCGGCGCCCGGGTGAGCCGGGTGAGCCGGGTGAGCCGGGTGGACGTGGTGCTGAGGCGTGCGTGGGCAGGGCGGGGTGCGTCATGGGTCCTCCCGAGTGGACCAGGGATGTAACCGGTTCCAGACGGAATCGGTGATCCGTGTCTACCGCAGAGTGACGCCGGTCACAACGTCATGGCCGGGCGGCGGCCGGGCCGGTCACGCGTCGGTCACACGCCGGTGCGGCCGTCCACGCACTCGCGCAGCAGGTCCGCGTGGCCGAGGTGCCGGGCGTACTCCTCGACCATGTGCACGAGCACGTCGCGCACCTCCAGGGGCTCCCCGCGGAACGTGACCACGGCGTCGGGCTCGGCGGCCGCGTAGACCGTCTCGGCGTGCGCGACCTCCCGCTCCCACGACGCCCACGCCTCGTCCACGCACCCCTGGGTGGGCTGGACGCCGTCGAAGTCGAGGTCGGGCTGCTCCTCGGTGCGGTAGAGACGATCCAGCTCCTCGTGGCCCTCGACGCAGCGCCGGGCCCAGTGGTGCTCCACCCGGGCGAGGTGTCGCACCAGGCCCAGGAGGGACATCGAGGACGGCGGCACCGACCGGGTCGCGAGCTGCTCGGGCGTCAGGTCGGCGCACTTCAGGCGCAGCGTGAGCCGGTAGTGGGCCAGGTAGCCGAGCACCGTCGGCTTCTCGCCGCGCTCCTGGGGGAGCGCGGTGCGGGGGTCGTCCTCGGGCGGCAGCCACAGTCCGGTCATGGCGCCCACCCCACCCCGCCGGCGGGCGTGCAGGCAATCCGGTTTACGCGCAGGCCTCCCGCGTGGCTACCATCGACGCACAGGCGCTCGAGCCGTCATCAGCGGCGAGCCTCCGGAAGAACGGGTACCGGTGGTCGAGGAGGTCGCGCAGCGACCGTCTCGAGACCGGCCTCAGTAGAACCGGACGGGTAGGCCCGTCACAGCCGTGAAGAGCGGCCGCACCCACGCAGCACCGGGCGCGGCAACCGAGGTGGTACCGCGGTCGTCCCGGCACAGGGGTGGTCGTCCTCGACGCAGAGACGACACCACCACCTCCCAGGAGCTCACCTCATGGCGACCTATCCCCAGGTCTCGACCGGCGGCGACGCCGAGCACGCCGGCGTCCCCTCGTCCCCGCGCTTCCCGGGCATCGAGGAGAAGGTGCTCGCCTACTGGGAGGCGGACGGCACGTTCCGCGCCTCCGTCGAGGCCCGCGACCCCGGTGCCGACGGGAGCAACGAGTTCGTCTTCTACGACGGCCCGCCCTTCGCCAACGGCCTGCCGCACTACGGCCACCTGCTCACCGGCTACGTGAAGGACCTGGTGCCGCGCTACCAGACGATGCGCGGCAAGCGCGTCGAGCGTCGCTTCGGCTGGGACACCCACGGCCTGCCCGCCGAGCTCGAGGCGATGCGCCTCAACGGCATCAAGACCACCGACGAGATCGTCGAGCTCGGCATCGACACGTTCAACGCCGCCTGCCGCGAGTCGGTGATGAAGTACACCGGCGAGTGGCGCGACTACGTCACCCGCCAGGCGCGCTGGGTCGACTTCGACAACGACTACCGGACCATGAACCCCGAGTACATGGAGTCGGTCATCTGGGCGTTCAAGTCCCTGCACGACAAGGGCCTCGTCTACGAGGGCTTCCGCGTGCTGCCGTACTGCTGGCAGGACGAGACCCCGCTCTCGAACCACGAGCTGCGGATGGACGACGACGTCTACCAGAACCGCCAGGACCCGGCCGTCACCGTCGGCCTGCAGATGGACGCCACCGGGGACGACCCCGTCCTGGACGGAGCCCACCTCCTCGTGTGGACGACGACGCCCTGGACGCTCCCGAGCCACCTCGCCGTCATGGTCGGCACCGAGATCGACTACGTCGTCGTCGAGGGCCCGGTGCCCGGCACCGAGGCGACCGCCAAGTACGTCATCGCCGAGGCCCGCCTGGGCTCCTACAAGAAGGAGCTGTACCCGGACGCCGACGAGCCCACCGTGCTCGGCCGCTACACCGGCGCCCAGCTGCTCGGCCGCACCTACACCCCGCCGTTCTCCTACTACGAGGGCCGCGAGAACGCCTTCCGCGTCGTGGCCGCCGACGACGCCGTCACCACCACCGACGGTGTCGGCCTCGTCCACACCGCCGGCGCCTTCGGTGAGGTCGACAAGGAGGTCACCGACCGCGAGAACATCGAGGCCGTGATGCCGGTCGGCAAGGACGGCACGTTCACCGCGCCGGTCACCGAGTACGCGGGCATGCAGGTCTTCGACGCGAACCCGCACGTCATCGACCACCTCAAGGCGGTGACGCGTGCCTACGGTGGGGCCTCCGGTGGTCGAGGTGCGAGCGAGGCGAGCCTCGAGACCGCCGAGACCGGCTCCGCGACCCCGGGCACGATCCTGCTGCGCCGCGAGACCTACGACCACAGCTACCCGCACTGCTGGCGCTGCCGGCAGCCGCTGATCTACAAGGGCGTCTCGTCCTGGTTCGTCTCGGTCACGGCGATCAAGGACCAGATGCTGGCGAACAACGCCCAGATCAACTGGGTGCCGAACCACATCCAGGACGGCCAGTTCGGCAAGTGGCTGGCCAACGCCCGCGACTGGTCGATCACCCGCAACCGCTTCTGGGGCTCCCCGGTGCCGGTGTGGAAGTCGGACGACCCGGCCTACCCGCGCCTCGACGTCTACGGCTCCTTCGCCGAGCTGGAGGCCGACTTCGGCGACCTGCCGCGCGACAAGGAGGGCAACCCCGACCTGCACCGCCCGTTCGTCGACGAGCTGACCCGCCCGAACCCCGACGACCCGACCGGCAGGAGCACCATGCGCCGCGTCACCGACGTGCTCGACGTCTGGTTCGACTCGGGCTCGATGAGCTACGCCCAGGTGCACTACCCGTTCGAGAACGCCGACTGGTTCGACGGCACCGCGGCCACCAAGGGCCACTTCCCGGCTGACTTCATCGTCGAGTACATCGGCCAGACCCGCGGCTGGTTCTACACGCTGCACATCCTGGCCACGGCGCTGTTCGGCAAGCCCGCCTTCAGCAACTGCATCAGCCACGGCATCGTGCTGGGCAGCGACGGCAACAAGATGAGCAAGTCGCTGCGCAACTACCCCGACGTCTCCGAGGTCTTCGACCGCGACGGCGCGGACGCGATGCGCTGGTTCCTCATGTCGAGCCCGATCCTGCGCGGCGGCAACCTGGTCGTCACCGAGCAGGGCATCCGCGACTCGGTGCGCCAGGTCCTCATGCCCCTGTGGAGCAGCTGGTACTTCTTCAGCCTCTACGCGAACGCGGCGAACGAGGGGGCCGGGCACACCGCCTCGTCCTCGACCACCTCGAGCGACCCGCTGGACCGCTACCTGCTCGCCAAGTGCCGCGACCTGGTCGCCGAGACCACGCAGGCGATGGACGAGTACGCGGTCTCGGACGCCACCGACGCGGTGCGCTCGTTCCTCGACGTGCTCACCAACTGGTACATCCGCCGCAGCCGCGACCGGTTCTGGGCCGACGACACCGCCGCCTTCGACACCCTCTACACGGTGCTGGAGACGGTCTGCCGGGTCGCGGCCCCGCTGCTGCCCCTGGTCACCGAGGAGATCTGGCGCGGGCTCACGGGCGGACGCTCGGTGCACCTGACCGACTTCCCGTCCGCCGACGACCTGCCCGCCGACGACGCGCTCGTGGCCGCGATGGACACCGTCCGCGAGGTCTGCTCGGCCGCCTCCGCGCTGCGCAAGGCCGCCGGCCATCGCACCCGCCTGCCGCTGTCCAGCCTCACCGTCGTGGTGCCGGACGAGGCGGCGCTGGCCGACTTCACCGGCATCGTCGCCGACGAGCTGAACGTGAAGTCCGTGCGGCTCCTGGCGGCCGACGCCGACGAGGCCGCCGCCTACGGCGTGGAGCAGAAGCTCACCGTCAACGCGCGTGCCGCCGGCCCGCGCCTGGGCAAGCAGGTGCAGCAGGCGATCAAGGGCTCGAAGTCGGGCGACTGGTCCGTGGACGCGGCAGGCGTCGTGACCGCGGGCGGCATCGCGCTGGTCGCGGGCGAGTACACGCTCGAGACCGTGGCCGGCTCCGCCGACGAGGGCGTGGCCGTGGGCGTGCTGCCGGGCGGCGGCTTCGTCGTGCTGGACACCACCGTGACCGAGGCGCTGGCGGCCGAGGGGCTGGCCCGCGACCTGGTGCGCGCCGTCCAGCAGGCCCGCCGCGACGCCGGCCTGGAGGTCTCGGACCGGATCGCGCTGACCGTGGCCGGCGGCGACGCCGTCCAGGCCGCCGCGACCGCGCACGGCGACCTGCTCACCTCCGAGACGCTGGCGACCTCCTTCGAGGTCACGGGCACCGCCCCGGCCGCCGCGACCGAGGTGGCCGTGGGCGACGGCGAGACCGCCGCCGTCCTCGTCGCCAAGGCCTGACCGCGCACCGGCACCCGGGACGTCATACCTCTGAGGGACACTGCGTCCGCTCCGTATGACGTCCCGGGTGGAGGGTGAGGACAGCCCTCAGACCAGGGGTGTCGTCACCAGGTCCGACTGCCGGTCGCACCGGGTGCCGTCCACCAGGCCTCGGCCGCACGCAGCCTCGGGGCCGGCGAGCAGCCGGGCCGCCTCCCGGGCGCGCTCGCGGACCGGCTCGGCGCTGGTGTCGGCCAGTGCCGCGAGCACCTCGATGCAGGCCGGCGCGTACGGGCTGGCGGCCAGGGTCCACGCCGCGAGCCGGCGCCGCTGGCCGCTCACGTGGACGAG
Source organism: Nocardioides bruguierae (assembly GCF_023554635.1). Lineage (NCBI taxonomy): Bacteria > Bacillati > Actinomycetota > Actinomycetes > Propionibacteriales > Nocardioidaceae > Nocardioides > Nocardioides bruguierae. The sequence continues at coordinate 73,096 of NZ_JAMJPH010000018.1, read as the reverse complement.
CACCTCGGTGACGAGCGTGGCGAGCATCTGGTCGGGCTCGGTGACGTAGCGGCTGGGCGTCGCCACCTGCACCTCGCCGGCCACGCGGCGCACCAGCACCCGGACCACCTCCTCGGGCAGCAGCAGGCCGGTCTCGCGGGCGGTGAGCGCCCAGGTGCGCACGTGCTGCCCGCGCACGGGCTCGAGCACCCGGCTGAAGCGGGAGGACGGCAGCGCGGCGAGCAGGTTCGCCAGCTCGGCCGTGCCGCGGTCCTCCTCCGACAGCAGGCCGCGGACCGCGTGCTGCTCGGCCACGCCGAGCCCGACCGCGTCCACCTGCTCCGTGGCCACCAGGTCGGCGACGACGTCCACGGCCGCGCGGTGCACGGCCGGGCGGGGGTCGTCGAGGAAACGAAGGGCGAGGCGGGCGGCCGCCGGGTCGGGCACCTGGGCGAGCAGGGCCAGGAGGGGGCCGGCGGTGCTGGTGGAGGCGTCGGTGAGCCGCAGGCCCAGGGCGTGCAGCACCTGGCGGCGGGTGGAGGGCACCTCCAGCAGCGAGGCGAGCGCCTCGAAGCGCAGCGCCTGGTCGAGCCCGTGGCTGCCCACGGTCTCCGCGACGAGGCGGGAGGTGAGCCCCGTCCACTCCTCCGGGCGCAGGAAGACGAAGTCGAAGCGGGACAGCTCGCGGGCCACCGCCAGCCAGTCCACGCCGGTGACCCGGGGTGCGTCGGTGATCTGCTCCAGCAGCGGCACGAGCGCCTCGGGTCGGGGCTCGGGCCGCCCGGAGCGGCGGTCGGCGGGCGGACGCTGCGCGAGGTCGTAGCGGTGGAGCAGCCGGTCCGGGCCCCGCAGGCCCAGCGGCCGGGTGCCCAGCACCGCCTCGTACGCGGCGAGCAGCCGCTCGGGGGCGTGGAGCTGGCCGGACTCCCACCGGGAGAGCCGCGAGAGGTCGGCGGGCACGCCCTGCGCCACCACGGCCTGCTTGAACGCCGACCGGTCGTCGTGGTCCTCGTCAGGGTGCAGGTTGCGGGTGGTGGCCAGCAGCCACGCCACGCGCACGCCGGCGTCGAGGCCGGACGAGGTGGGGCCGGTGGTGTCCACCGGCAGCTGCGGCGGTCGGCCACGGCGACGTCGGGCTCGGGTGGGGACCTCGGGGCGGCGGGGACCAGGGGCGGCGCTGCCGTCGGGTCCGGGCAGAGGTCGGCGCACGGTGATGCTCACGGTTCCTCGGGGGTGTCTCGGTCGCTGGCGGGAACGACGGGCCGCTGGGGCGGTCCGTGGCTCCGGGCGGGCGCTGGGGGCGCCTGCCGGCGGCGAGACGACGCGGCCCGCGCGGTGCGGGCGTCGGCGAAACGCGTGACTTGTCTCTCACGTCGAGAGTGTCAGGGATCACTTGTTGCCGGGCTAAAGGTAAAGAACACAAAACGCTCGTGCAACGTCGGGGTCTCCTTACGTTCTCCGCGTTCGCCGGCTCCGGTGCCGGTGACCACCTCGCCGGGATCGCTCTGAGATCCCCTCCGGCCGAGGTGCGTTCCACGTGCGAAAGGTCTTCAGACATGAACAGCAGCGGCATCAAGCGGGGGCTGGCCACCACGGCCGTCGCCGCCCTGGCGATCGCGGGTCTCCCGCTCCTCGCCGGCAGCGCGAGCGCGGAGTCGGTCGCCACCTCGGCCGGCGTCACCGCCGACGACGTGATGATGGTCGACCCGGGCAGCGTCGTCTCCACCAAGGACGACGGCCAGAACACCTCGGTGCGCCTGACCGCGATCGGCGGCGCGAACGTCACCGGCGTGACGTTCGAGTACTCCATCGGCGGCGCCTCGTGGACCACGATCGGCACCGCGACCGGCGACAACGGCACCTTCGCCTACGAGTGGAGCCCCGGCGCCCTCTCCGGCGCGCTGCTCACCGTCCGGGCGACCGCGACCCTGGCCGGCGGCGGCACCACCGACGACGCCGTCCCCGGCGTCACGGTGCTCAACTCCGCCGAGACCACCAACATCACCGACGGCGGCGCGCTCGGCGTCTTCCGCGCCCCCTACGGCGGCGACCACGTGATCGTCCACGGCACCGGCTCCACCTCGTCCGCGCCCGACCTGGCCTACTTCGCCGACGGCATGTTCCAGGACGGCGGCACCGCCGACGACACCACCGCCGCCGGCGCCTCCACCGGCAGCTGGACCGGCGTCGTGGACATCTCCGGCACCGCCACCATGGCCTCGCCCTACGTCTACGGGGCGCCGAACCAGCTCCTGCTGCGGGCCTCCGGCGCCACCGAGGACACCGAGGCGTTCGGCCTGTACGAGCAGACGATCACCACGGTGACCGCCGAGGCCGCCGACGCCGTGCTGCCGACCGGCGAGAGCACCGACGTCACCGTCACCGTCACCGACCAGAACGGCATGCCGATCGCCGGCGCCCGGGTCTCGGACTCCTCCGACGTGGACTCCTTCCTCACCGACGCCGACGGCCAGGCGACCTTCTCCCAGGCCGCCGGCTCCAACGCCTACTACTACGCCGACGCCACGGCGGCCGCCGGCTACCAGTCGGTGCTGGGCGACAAGAAGTCCGACACCGTCACCGTCGACCAGTACCTGCCCGCCGAGACCGAGCTCGACGCCACCAGCGCCGACGGCGCCGCGTTCGACATGGACGAGTACGCGCCCGGCGACGTGACCGTGCAGGTCAAGGACCAGAACGGCAACCCCGTGGACGAGGCGGGCCGCACGGTCACCTACCACTGGGAGTACACGCCGTTCGACAGCGCCGTGGACCCGGGCGAGACCACCGAGGCCACCGCCAGCACCGACGGCACCGGCACCGCCACCATCGCCTTCCCGACCGGCGGCCCCTCCGGCTCCTACACGCTCGTCGCCGAGCTCGAGGGCGACGGCTTCGGCAACGGCGCGATCGCCGCCTCCGACGTGCTCACCGTCAAGGCGGGCGAGGCCGCGTTCACCAGCGACCCCGACACCGTGCAGGCGATGGCCGGCGGCGACGTCGACGTCGACGCCGTGCTGGCCCTCGAGGACGGCACCCCCCTCCCGAAGCGCGACCTGTCCGCCGACTACGTCGGCGACGACGCGATGGTGCTGGACGCCGACGGCGACCCCCAGGCCAGCGTGGCGCTGACGACCGACGCCGACGGCGTCGCCACGGCGACCGTCAGCGACCCGGTCACGGACCCGCAGACCGAGGAGTCCGGCACCCTCACCTTCCGCGACCCGCAGTTCGACAACGAGGCCGTCTCGGTCGAGTTCCTCCTCGACCTCACCCCCGGCGTGGTCGACGTGGACGTGGACATGCCCGGCGCCTTCGGCGGCGACAGCGCCGGTGAGCTCCAGCGCATCACCGTCACCGTCTCCAGCGCCGACGAGAACGGCGACGCCGACGACCCGCTGGCCAACACCGAGGTCGAGCTCTCCCTCGACCACGGCTACTTCACCGACGGCAAGGCCGGCGCCGCCGGCACCATGGCCGGCGAGTGGGCCGACGAGGGCGACACCATGACCGTCACCACCGACGGCTCCGGCGAGGCCACCGCGTGGGTCTCCATCGGTCGCGACGAGGACTTCGACGACGACGGCATGGTCATGGGCACGGTCTCCGCCACCGCCGGCGACGTCACCGAGGAGGGCGACGTCGACTGGACCAGCGAGGACCCGCTCAACGCCGGCGAGGTGATGCTCGAGCCGACGGCGAAGTTCAACCCGAGCACGCTGCCGAACGTGGTCGTCGGCTCCACCGACGAGGTCTTCTTCTCCGTGGTGACCACCGACCAGTTCGGCAACCGGGTCGGTGACGAGAGCTTCATGCTCTCCGACGACGTGCCCTTCGCGGACACCACCGTCGACGGCGACACCGACTACGACGACGGCGACTACGAGGGCACCGCCTACAACTACTCGGGCCAGGAGGTCGAGCAGACCGTCACCGCCACGTGGGACGCCCCCACGACCGAGTTCGGCGCCGGCGGCTCCCGCGTCGACGACTCCGAGGACGTCACCGACGACTACACGGTCACCTGGTACGCCCCCGACCTCGAGGCGGGCACCGTGACCCTCTCCGACGGCTCCGACGCGGACCCGGTGGTCGGCGAGACCGTCACCGAGACCGTCCAGGTGCTCGACCAGAACGGCAACCCGGTCCGCGGGGCCACGGTGAACTTCGTCCGCTCGGGTGCCGGCTCGGAGAGCAACGACTCCTCGGCCGAGAAGACCACCGGCGCCGCCGGCAAGGCGTTCTACACCTTCACCTCGGACGAGGAGGGTGACGCCACCGTCACCGCCACCGTCACCTACGACGGCCAGGCCGTCACCGTGGAGGACGTGGTCACCTTCCGCACCGACGACCCGGTCACGAAGATCTCGGCGGTCATCCGCGGCAAGAACACCGGCCGCCTGGCCGACAAGCTCGCCGTCCGCACCCGCCCGGCCGGTGCCGCCGAGGGCGCGACCGCGTCCCTGGTGAAGGTCCGCAAGAACGGCCGCAAGGTCATCCTGAAGTCGAAGGCCGTCAACGCCTCCGGCCTCGCGATCTTCAAGGTCAAGGACCTCAACGGCCGCCGCAAGACCGCGTACTTCATCCGCGTCGCCAAGACCGACACCACGTCGTTCGCCAAGACGGGCATCCGTCGGGTGCGCTGACCGGTACGCGTCCACACCCCCCGACCCCGCGCCCGGGGTGGAGACCTCCTCCGCCCCGGGCCGGGTGGGCTCCCAGGCCCCGCAGCCCCCGGCCACCCGCCCCGGTGACCGGGGGCTGCCCCCGCCTGGCCACGAACGCGACCCGGGTCGTCCCTGCTGCCGCTGCGAGGGACGGCCCGGGTCGCCCGCGTCCGGCACGCGCGTCCTCCGGGCCGACGGGGCGGGGAGGCTGGTTGACTTGGCCCCATGACCGGCTCCACGACCCCCGCCGGCGCGGCCCTCGACGCGCTGGACCTCACCACCGACGTCGTCACCCTCACCCGCAGCCTCGTCGACATCGAGTCCGTCAGCCTCGACGAGGCCCGCATCGCGGACGCGGTGGAGGCGGCCCTGCGCGCGCTGCCGCACCTGGAGGTGACCCGGATCGGCCACAACGTCGTCGCCCGCACCGACCTGGGGCGCGGCGAGCGCGTGGTGATCGCGGGCCACCTCGACACGGTGCCGGTCAACGGCAACCTGCCGAGCCGGCTCGACGAGGCCGCCGGTCTCCTGCACGGCCTCGGCACCTGCGACATGAAGGGCGGGGACGCCGTCATCCTGCGGATGGCCGCGAGCGTGCCCGAGCCCGTCCGCGACGTCACCTACGTCTTCTACGAGGCCGAGGAGATCGAGGCCGAGCACAACGGGCTGCGCAGGCTCGTCGAGGCGCGGCCCGACCTCCTCGAGGCCGACTTCGCGATCCTCATGGAGCCCAGCAACGCCGCGGTGGAGGCCGGGTGCCAGGGCACGCTGCGGGTCGAGGTCCGCACGCGCGGCGAGCGCGCCCACTCCGCGCGGTCGTGGAAGGGCGTCAACGCCATCCACGGCGCCGCCGAGGTCCTCGCCCGGCTCAACGCCTACCAGCCGCGCAAGCCCGTCATCGACGGCCTCGAGTACCACGAGGGCCTCAACGCGGTGCGGATCAGCGGGGGAGTGGCCGGCAACGTCGTGCCCGACGAGTGCGTCGTGACCGTCAACTACCGCTTCGCCCCGGACCTCTCCACGCAGGAGGCCGAGGCGTGGGTGCGGGAGTTCTTCTCCGGCTACGACGTCACCCTCACCGACCTGGCGCCCGGCGCCCTGCCGGGCCTGGACCGCCCGGCCGCGGCCGCGTTCGTCGAGGCGATCGGCGGCCGGGTGGCGCCCAAGTTCGGCTGGACGGACGTGGCCCGCTTCACCGACCTGGGCGTCCCGGCGGTCAACTACGGCCCCGGAGACCCGCTGTTCGCGCACAAGGCCGACGAGCACGTGCCGCTGGCCGACCTGCACCGGTGCGAGGACGTGCTGCGGGGGTGGCTGAGCGGTGAGTGAGCAGGAGCGGAAGATCGAGCGCAGCGGGATGTCCCCGGCGCGGCAGGCTCCCCGGCGAGGCAGCCGCGGCGACGGCACCACCGACCAGCGGTTGCTGGACCCCGGGGCCCGCCTCGACACCCACACCGACCTGTGGCGGGTGCTGAAGATCCAGGCGGAGTTCGTGGAGGGCTTCGGCCAGCTCTCCGACCTCGGGCCCACCATCGCCGTCTTCGGCTCCGCCCGGACGGCGGTCGACGACCCGTCCTACGCCGCCGCCCAGGAGGTCGGCCGGCGGCTGGCGGAGGAGGGCTTCACGGTGCTCACCGGCGGCGGGCCCGGCGCCATGGAGGCCGCCAACAAGGGCGCCCGCAGCGCCGGTGGCCTCAGCGTCGGGCTCGGCATCGAGCTGCCGTACGAGACCGGCATGAACGAGTTCGTCGAGCACGGCGTGAACTTCCGCTACTTCTTCGTCCGCAAGACCATGTTCATCAAGTACGCCCGCGGCTTCGTGGTGCTGCCCGGTGGCCTCGGCACCCTGGACGAGCTGTTCGAGGCGCTGACCCTCGCGCAGACCGGCAAGGTCACGCAGTTCCCGATCGTGCTGCTGGGCACCGAGTTCTGGGGCGGGCTGCTGGAGTGGCTGCGCGGCTCCGTGCTGGCGTCCGGCAAGATCAAGCAGTCCGACCTGGACATGATGACCGTGACCGACGACGTCGAGCTGGCGGTGAGCCTCATGCGCGAGGCCAGCGCCCCGCTCGGCGGCCTGCTGGGGGAGTGAGCGACCGCGATGATGTGGTTCCTGGCGGCCCTGGTCGTGCTCGCCATGGGCGGGGTCGCCCTGCTGGCAGCCGGCAAGGGCGAGCCCCTGGCGCCGGCCTTCGACGACCGGCCCGACGCCTCGGTCCCGGCCGGTGAGGTCACCGGCGACGACCTGCGTCGCGTCCGCTTCTCCCTCGCCTTCCGCGGCTACCGGATGAGCGAGGTCGACGCGCTCCTGGACCGCCTGGCCACCGAGCGGGACCAGGCGCGGGCGGCCCAGGTCGAGACCGACGAGGGGCCGCAACGAGACCCTGACGACCCCGACCCGGCCGACGGCCCGACCTCACCCCTTCAGGGGGGATGAGGCACACTCGCCCGGTGCTCGCCCCCGTCGCCGCCGCCGTCCTCACCGCGTTCGTCGCGGTGGTCGTGCTCGTGACCCGGGTACGGCTCGCCGGTCGTCCCGGCACCCGCTCCTGGCTGCTCCTGCACACCGTCACCGGCCTGGTCGGCACCCTCGTCTGGGCCGTCTTCCTGGCCTTCCCCGCCGACAGCGCGCCCGGGAGCGCGGGCGTCGGCATCGTGGGCCTGGGCTGCTACTGGTTCACGGCCCTGGCGGGCCTGGCCCTGCTGGCCCGCTGGCGCCGGCCCGAGGTCGGCCGGCGGGTCGCCCGGCACGCCGCCGGGCAGGAGAGCCGCGCCCTCTCCCGGGCGGGACACGTCGGCACCGTCCTCGCCGTGACGGCCCTCACCGTCGCCTACGCTCTGGCTCTGGTCTGAGGGCTCGGGCGCCCGACCGTCCCGCTCTCCCCGCCAGGCCGCACCGCCGACGAGTCGCCCCCGCGACGAGGGAGTACCCATGCCGACACCGACCACCCGCACGGCCGTCCTGGTCGCGCTGCTGCTGACCGCCACGCTCCTGGCGCTCCCGGCACCGGCCACCGCCGACACCACCCGGACCGGGCAGGTGCTCGCCGCCGCCCTGGCTCGGGAGGACCAGCCAGCCGTCGTGGCACGTCGCAAGCTGGGCGAGTCCGTGGAGGGCCGCCCGATCATGGCCTACCGGCTCGGCGAGCCCGCCCGGCGCGGCGTGCCCAGCGTCGTCCTCATCGCCACCATGCACGGGGACGAGCGCCGCACCCGCTGGCTCCTCCAGACCCTGCGCGACGGCGACCCGGTCGTCGGGATCGACCTGTGGGTCGTGCCGACCTTCAACCCCGACGGCCTCGCCGCCGACACCCGCGCCAACGCCAACGGCGTCGACCTCAACCGCAACTGGCCCTACCGGTGGCGTGACCTCGACGGCCGCTACGAGTCCGGCAGCGGGCCGGCCAGCGAGCCCGAGACCCAGGCCGTGATGGCGTTCCTGAAGAAGGTGCAGCCGCAGCGCATCCTCTCCTTCCACCAGCCGCTCAAGGGCGTCGACACCGACACCAAGGACCGGGCCTTCGCCCGCCGCGTGGCGAAGAAGCTGCACCTGCCGGAGAAGACCTTCGACTGCGGCGGCACCTGCTACGGCACCATGACGTCCTGGTACAACCACCACTTCGACGGCTCGGCGCTCACCGTGGAGTACGGCCGCACGCCCACCCGCAAGCGGCTCGTGAAGCGGGCGCCGCGCCAGGTGCTGCGGATCTTCGGGGCCGCCTACGGCGGGCTCGAGTGGGGCGCGGACGAGGCGGCCTGACCGCGTCCGACAGCGCCCGCGGGTGCCCCGACGCGCCGCGACCGGCGGCGCCGTGCAAGCGCACGACCAGCGATGGGGGATAATGGTCCGGCGGTGTCGACCGCCGTGCGCCGGAGGTCCGGCCACGAACCATCTGCCGATGAGGGAAGAGGTACGAGATGGCGGCCATGAAGCCGCGGACCGGCGACGGCCCGCTGGAGGTCACCAAGGAGGGGCGCGGCATCGTGATGCGCGTCCCGCTGGAGGGCGGCGGCCGTCTGGTCGTCGAGCTCAACGCGGACGAGGCCGGCGCCCTGGGCGAGGCCCTGAACGCCGTCGTCGGCTGACGCCGCACTGCATGCTTCCTGACATCCCGGAGCTGCCCATCCAGGTGACGCCTCCCGCCGTCGTCCTCGACCCCGCCTCCGTGCTGGGCGTGGACGAGGCGGAGGTCATCGCCCTCCCCACCTTCCCGGCCCCCGTGGCCGGTGACGGCGACGGCCCCGCCGTGCCCCTGCTGGGGCCCGACGGCGAGACCGTCGCCGACGCCCTCGGGCTCGACCTGCTGGGGGTGCTCGAGTCCGAGCGCGCCACCGGCGCGGTCGGCGAGGTCGTCAGCGTCCCCGTGCCCGGCGGCAGCACCGCCCAGCCCGCGCTGCGGCGCGTGCTGCTCGTGGGCCTCGGCGCCGGGGCCCCCACCGACGTCCGCCGCGCCGGCGCCACGCTGGCGCGCGCGACCCGCGACGGTGGGCCCGTGGCCACGTCCCTGGCCGCCGCCGTGGACGACGAGGGCCTCCAGGCCCTGGTGACCGGCCTCGTGCTCGGCTCGTTCGCCTTCACCTGGCGCTCGGGCCCGCCGCCGTTCCTCCCGCCGCCGCTGGTCGTGCTGGCCGGCTGCCCCGACGAGCGGGCCGACGCGCTGCGTCGCGGCCTCGCCCTCGCCGAGGCCGGCTGGACGGCGCGCTTCCTGGCCACGGTGCCCTCGAACCTGAAGAACCCCGGCTGGCTGGCCGCGCAGGCCGAGGCCGTCGCCGACGCCGCCGGCCTGGACTGCACGGTCTGGGACGAGCCGCGCCTGGTCGCCGAGGGCTTCGGCGGCATCCTGGGCGTCGGCCAGGGCTCGGTCACCCCGCCGCGGATGATCCGGCTCGACTACGCCCCGCCCGGCGCCACCCGCCGCACCCCGACCGTGGTGCTGGTCGGCAAGGGCATCACGTTCGACTCCGGCGGCCTGTCGATCAAGCCCGCCGAGGGCATGGTCTCGATGAAGCGCGACATGACCGGCGGTGCCGTCGTCCTCGCGACGATGGCGGCCCTCGAGGCCGTCGGCTGCCCGGTCAAGGTCGTCGGCCTGATCGCCGCGGCCGAGAACGCCGTCGGTGCCGCGAGCATGCGCCCCGGCGACGTGCTGCGCCACTACGGCGGCCGCACCACCGAGGTCACCAACACCGACGCCGAGGGGCGCCTGGTCATGGCCGACGCCCTCGCCTACGCGGTGGAGAACGTGAAGCCGGCCGCGATGGTCGACGTCGCCACGCTGACCGGCGCCATGAAGGTGGCGCTCGGCCTGCGCACCGGCGGCTACTTCGCCTCCGACGACGCCCTCGCCGACCTGCTCGGCGAGGCCGGCGGTGCCGCGGGGGAGCCGCTGTGGCGGATGCCGCTGGACGACACCTACGCCGACCGGCTGCGCTCCACCGTGGCCGACGCCGACAACGCCGGCGGCGGCCCGGGCGCGATCACCGCGGCGCTGTTCCTGAAGCCGTTCACGGGTGGCCTCCCGTGGGCGCACCTGGACGTGGCCTCCGTCGGCGACTCGCCGGTGGAGAACCACGAGTGGACGACCGGCCCGACCGGCTGGGGCGCCCGCACGCTGCTCACCTGGCTCGGCTCGCAGGACCCGCTCGCGGGCGTCGGGCAGGACTGAGCGCCCACCGGCACCACCAGGACCGACACCGGCCCGGACGGAGACTCCGTCCGGGCCGGTGCTGTGTCCGGGTGCTGTGTCCGGGTGCTGCTTCCGAGCTGGCTGCGTCAGCCGACGAGGCGCGCGCAGAGCAGGCCGTCGCCGACCGGCAGGAGCACGGGCAGGAGCCGCTCGTCGTCCAGCACGCGCTGGCCGAGGTCGCGCAGGGTCACGGTGAGCTCGTCGCGCTGGGCGGGGTCCGGCACGCGGCCGGCGGAGAGGGCGTCGACCACGACGACCACGCCGCCCGGGCGGAGCAGCCGGAGCGCCTCGTCCAGGTAGGCGCCGGCCTCGTGCGGGTCGGCGTCGCACAGGACGAGGTCGTAGTGGCTGTCGGTGAGCCGGGGCAGCACCTCGAGCGCGGCGCCCGGGATGGTGCGGGCGCGCTGGGCCGGGAAGCCTGCCTCGGTGAAGCCGAGCCTGGCCAGGCGCTGGTGCTCGGCCTCCACGTCGACGGTGGTGAGCACGCCGTCGGCACGCATGCCACGCAGCAGCCACAGCCCGGAGACGCCGGTGCCGGTGCCGATCTCGACGACGGCACGCGCGTCGAGCGCGGCCGTGAGGAAGCGCAGGGTGGCCCCGGTGCCGGGGTCGATCGCGCCGACGCCCATCTCCTGGGCGCGCGAGCGGGCCTCGGCGAGGATCTCGTCCTCGGGGACGAATCCTTCGGTGAACGCCCAGGCGGTGGGCGAGATCGGCGTGCTGATGACGTCCTCCTCCGTCGTCCACCGGCGTGGATCGTTGCTGGTCAACCTATACCTTCGCCCGGCGCGCCCGGGCCCCGGCACGCGTGCGGGCCCCAGGTCGGGAACTTCCGGGCCGCGCGCGGCGTTGCACAGGTCGAGAGCCACCCACCGGGAGAGCCCTCGACCTGCCGGCACCTCCGGGCCAGGTCACAGGCTTCTCTCAGCACGCTGCACTAGCGTGAGGGAGGACGCGGCACCCCTCCGGGGCCGCCACCACACCGCACCTGACCCAGGAGCACGATGAGCACGCAGACCACGACGATCACGGACCCGGGTGCGGCCACGCCCTCGTGGGACCAGATCGTCGAGGAGCACTCCGACCGCGTCTTCCGTCTGGCCTACCGGCTGACGGGCAACCGGCACGACGCCGAGGACCTCACGCAGGAGGTCTTCGTCCGCGTCTTCCGGTCGCTGGACACCTACACGCCCGGCACCTTCGAGGGCTGGCTGCACCGCATCACCACCAACCTCTTCCTCGACGGCGCGCGCCGCAAGCAGCGCATCCGCTTCGACGCCCTCTCCGACGAGCGGGCCGAGCGCCTCACCAGCAGCGCGCCGGCCCCCGAGGTCGCCTTCGCCGACCAGCAGTTCGACGACGACGTCGAGAGCGCGCTGGCCACCCTGCCGCCGGACTTCCGCGCCGCCGTCGTCCTGTGCGACGTCGAGGGCCTCTCCTACGAGGAGATCGCCGAGATCCTGGGCGCGAAGCTCGGCACGGTGCGCTCGCGCATCCACCGCGGCCGCTCGATGCTGCGCTCCGCCCTGGCCCACCGTGCGCCCCGCGCCGGCCGCCTGCGCTACTCCGGGCCGCTGCTGCCCCCGCTGACGGGCGCGCAGCCGGTCGTGCGGGGGACCACGTGATCGGCGGCCACCTGGGCAACCGGGCCAGCGCCCTGCTGGACGGCCAGCTGCCCGAGGCGGAGGCCGAGCGGTGGTGGACGCACGTCCACGGCTGCCACGCCTGCCGTGACCTCGTCGAGCGCGAGGGCTGGGTCAAGGACCGGCTCTCCGGCCTGGCGCGCACCGAGACCGGCATGGGCGCCTCGGACTCCCTCAAGGGCCTGCTCAAGGGCGGCGCCTGCGCGCCGCGGCCCGGCTTCGGGGTCGACGCGCACCTCGCCCCGCCGTCCGGTGAGGCCCTGCTGGCGATGTCCGCCGGCCTGCCCCCACGCACGGATGACGGCCGCCCGCCGCGTCCGTGGCGCCACGTGGGCCTGGCGGCCGGCGTCGGTGGTGCCGCGGGTGCCGCGGTCTTCGGCTTCGCGGCGGTCACCATGGGGGTCGTGCCCGGTGGGCAGCCCACCCCGGCCACGTCGGTGAACCAGCCGGTCTCGCAGTCCAGCACCACCCCGACCGGGTCGTCGACCGCGGTCTCCCCGGCCAGCCTGCCGGTCCTCCACCACCTCGCCCGCACCTCGGGCGCGGTGCGCCAGGCCTCCGCCGGCGACTAGGCCACCCACGTCGGGGAACCCGTTTCAGGAGGTCTCCGCCATGATGGCGTGGTGACCGACGAGCAGCCGACCCCGCCGCCCGCCGACGATCCCTCGTCCGGCCCTTCCCCGGCGTCCACTCCGGCCTCCACCCCGGCGTCCACCCCGGCGCCGGCTCCGCGGGACTCCTGGGTCCCGCCGTCGCACGGCCCGCTGCCGTACCCGGTGCGCGCGCCGCAGCAGGGGCCCGTCCAGCCCGGTGGGCAGCCCGGTCAGCAGCCCGGTCAGCAGCCCGGTCAGCAGCCGTTCGCCCAGGCCTACCCCCAGCCGTACCCCGCTGCCGCACCGGCACCGGGGGCACCGGGGGAGAAGCCCCGTCGCGTGCGGGCCAGCCGGTGGACCTGGCCGCTGGTCAGCGTGCTCGCGCTGGTGCTCGGCGCCGTCGGTGGCGTGCTCGGCGGGGCACTGGTGGTCGGGGGCGGCACCGTGTCCGGCGGCCTGCCCCCGGTCGACGTGGTGACCGGCGCCCCGATCGCCCCCGAGGACGGCAGCGTCGCGGCGGTGGCCGCCGAGCTGCTGCCCTCGACGGTGCAGATCGTGGCCAGCGACGGCGCCGGGAGCGGCGGCACGGGCTCCGGCTTCGTGCTCGACCGCGACGGGCACGTCGTCACCAACAACCACGTCATCGACGCCGCGGTCGACGACGGCCGCATCGTCGTCGTGGACGCGGACGGCAACCGCTACCCGGCCGAGCTGGTCGGGCGCAGCGCGGTCTACGACCTGGCGGTGCTGCTGGCCCCCGACATGGCCGGCGCCTTCACCCCGGCCAGCCTCGGCGCCTCCAGTGCGCTCCAGGTCGGCGAGACCGTGGTGGCGATCGGCTCGCCGCTCGGGCTCTCCTCCACCGTCACCTCGGGCATCGTCTCGGCGCTGGGCCGACCGGTCACCGTGGGCGGCGGCGAGGACGCCTCGTCCTACATCAACGCGGTGCAGACGGACGCGGCGATCAACCCCGGCAACTCCGGCGGCCCGCTGGTCAACCTCGTCGGTCAGGTCGTCGGCGTGAACTCCGCGATCGCCACGGCCGGCGGCAGCTTCACCGGCGAGGCCGGCAGCATCGGCGTCGGGTTCGCGATCCCGGTCGAGCAGGTGCGGGTCACGGTCGACCAGATCCTGCGCACCGGCGAGGCCCGCTACCCGATCATCGGCGCCGACGTGCAGACCGCCAGCGCGACCGGCGCGGGTGCCCGCATCCGCGGCGTCAACGGCGGCAGCCCGGCCGAGGACGCCGGGCTGCGCTCCGGGGACCTCGTCACCCGGGTCGGCGACGTCCGCGTGACGGACGGGATCTCGCTCATCGTCGCGATCCGCACCTACCAGCCGGGCGAGACGGTGACCCTCACCTACCGCCGCGACGGGGACGAGGCGACCGCCGACGTGACGCTGACGGGCGTCGTCGGCTGACGATCCTGACGGGCGTCGTCGGCTGACGATCCTGACGGGCGTCGTCGGCTGACGGGGCCGGCCACCGGCCGGGTCCGCTGCTACGCCTCCGGCTGGTCGGCCTCGACGAACGGGTGCTCGTCGACGAACGTCCGGGTCTGCGCGTACATGCGCTGGATGAACGACTCCAGCTGCTCGGACTCCACGCGCCACTGGCCGCGTCCGCCGATCTTGATCGCCGGCAGGTCGCCTCGCCGCACCAGGGCGTAGACCTGCGCGCTGGAGGTGTTGAGGACCTCGGCGACGTCGGCGAGGGTCAGGAAGCGGGGGCTGCCGGGCATGCCCCCATGGTGTCATCGACGGCCCGGACGCGTGCGTCGCACCGCCGCGGCCTGTGGACGAGCGCGTCGCGGAGCGGTTCGGACGGCCCTGTGGACGACAGGTGAGAACTGACGCAGACGGGGAAGGCTGCTTCCCGTGGCACTCCAGACCCCCTCCCGCGAGCACCCGACCGTCGACCCCGCGCTGCCGGCCGCGCCGCCGGCCACCCGCGCCCGCCGCCCCGGCTGGCGCGACCCGCGTCTGTGGGTCGGCGTGGCGATCGTGGCCGCGTCCGTCCTGCTGGGCGCCCGCGTCCTGGCCGCCGCCGACGACACGGTGACCGTCTGGGCCGCCGGCTCGACGGCTGCGGCCGGCTCCGCGCTGGACCCGGACGACCTGATCCCGGTGCAGGTCCGCTTCGCCGACGGCGAGGACCTGGACGCGTACTGGACCGCCGACGCCGCCCTGCCGGCCGAGGGCGTGCTCCTGCGCGACGTCGGCGCCGGCGAGCTGCTGCCCCGCGCCGCCGTGGGTGAGGGCATCGAGTCCGGCCTGGTGGACGTGCCCGTCAGCGTCGGCGGGGCGCTGCTGCCCGCGAGCGTCCGCGCCGGCGCCCGGGTCGACGTGCATCTCGCTCCGGGCACGGGGGCCACGGAGGCGGCCGTCGCCGACGCCCGCGCCGCCGGCTGGCGTCCCGGAACCCCCGTGCTCGCGGACGCGCTGGTGGTCGAGCAGTCCGGCTCCTCGGGCCTCGCCGGTGCCGAGTCGGGCCTGGTCCTCCGCGTCGAGGAGGACGAGGCGGAGCGCTGGTTCGCCCTGCGCGCCACGTTCACCGACGCCGTCGTCTCCGTGGCGGTGCGCCCGTGAACCCGCGGGTCGTGCTGGTCGCGGCCGCCGGCGCCGAGTGGGAGGACGCCGCCCTGGCCGCGCTGGACGAGCGCGCGGGCGTGGTCGTCCTCAAGCGCTGCATGGACGACGTCGAGGACCTGCTCGCCTCGGCGGCCTCCGGCCAGGCCGACTCCGCCGTGCTGGGGCTCGACGCGCACGGGCTCGACGCCGGCTCGGTCGACCAGCTGCGCCGGTACGGGGTCCGCCCGGTCGCCGTCGTCCCGACCGGCGTGGACCCCGAGTCCGCCCGGCTCCGGGCGGGCCGGGTCGGCCTGCGCCGGCTGGTGGCCGAGGCGTCCGTCGCCGACGTCGCCGACGCCGTGACGGCCCCCGAGCCGGGCGACGAGCCCGGCGACGAACCCGGCTCGGGGCCGGGGGAGCCGGGCGCCGCCCCCACGGTCGGTGGCCCGCGGCTGCCGCCCGGCCTGGACCTGGTGGCACTGGCCGCCGCGGCCCGCGAGCGTGAGGCGGCCGAGGGCGCCAGGGCCCCGGGAGACACGGGAGACCCGGGCCCGGCCCTCGACGGAGCGGCGGACGACGCCGCCGCCGGCAGGGACGACGGTGACCTGGACGACCTCGAGCGGTTGCTCGACGAGGAGCCGCCGCGCCGCGGGACGCGCCCCGGGCGACCCGGCCGCGTCGTGGCCGTCTGGGGCCCCACGGGCGCGCCGGGCCGCACCACCGTGGCCGCCGGACTGGCCACCCTCGGCGCCGCCCGGGGCACCGACACGCTCCTCGTCGACGCCGACCCCTGGGGCGGGGCCGTGGGCCAGCACCTGGGCGTGCTCGACGAGGTCTCCGGGCTGCTCGCGACGGCCCGGCTCGCCGCCGCCGGCGCGCTGCCCGAGCGGTGGCGCACCGCCGCCCGGGCGCTCTCGCCGACCCTGTCGGTGCTCACCGGGCTGCCGCGTGCCGACCGGTGGGTGGAGGTGCGGTCCGGGGTGCTCGAGCAGCTGCTCACCGCGGCCTCGACGGTCGGCGACGTGGTCGTCGACACCGGCGCCAGCCTCGAGGACGACCCCGGCGCCGAGCTGGCCGGCCGCGGTGCCCGCAACGGGACCACCCTGGCCGCGCTGGAGGCGGCGGACGAGGTCGTGGTGGTCGGGTCCGCCGACCCGGTGGGGCTCTCGCGGCTGGCCCGCGGGCTGGTCGACCTGGCCGAGGTCCGGCCGGGCGTGCGCCCGCACGTGGCCGTCAACCGGGTGCGCAGCAGCCTCGGCTGGTCCCGCGAGGAGCTGGCCGACATGGTCCGCGGGTTCGGGCACCTGTCCTCGCTGCACTTCCTGCCCGCCGACACCGAGGCGGTCGACCGGGCCCTGGTCGCAGGGCGGTCCGTGGCGGAGCAGCGCGACGCGGCCCTCACGCAGGCGCTGGCCGGGCTGGCCGACGACGCGCTGGGTGCCGCCCCCACCGGTGCGCTGACCACCGGCGCGGGAGCTCGCACGGTGGCCGGCCGGGGCGGCGCCCGTCGCCGCGCCCGAGGCCGGCTCAGGCGAGCAGCAGGCTGAGGCCACCGACGGTCAGCACGAGCATCACCAGCAGCATCGGCACCTGTCCGCGCACCGCGCGTCCGGAGGCCAGCACCCGCACGGCGCGCTCGTGCGCGGCCACGGCGGCCAGCACGTGGCCGCCCACGACCGCCAGCAGCTGCACGTTCGCCACCAGCACGGGGTGGTACTGGAGCCAGCGGTCGACGCCGAGCGTGCCGGTGCCCAGCCAGTTCGCGCCGGTGCCGAGCGGGTCGGAGGCCTGCACCAGGGTCGCCTGGCCGACGACCCACCAGAACGTCAGGTAGTGCGCCACCAGGTACCCGGCCACGAGGGGCACCGCGGCGGGCGCGAGGTAGGTGACGCCGAGGCTCCGCGCACCGAGCGCGAGCAGGGCGCCCACGAGCGCGCACAGGCCCACCAGGCCCGCGGTGCCCAGCAGCACGGCGCCGCCCGCGGTGCCGGTCACCGCCGGGTCCTGCACCAGCCGCAGCCAGGACGGGGTGTCGGAGAGCGAGTCGAACGCGGTGCTGCCCAGCAGCACCGCCACCACGGCCGGCACGCCGGGGCCGCTCGGCGCGGCGCCGAGGTTGGCCAGCGGCGAGACGACGTGCAGCCGCCCGTCGCGCACCAGCCAGGGGGAGAGCCGGGCCAGGAGCCCCGAGAACGCCTCCATCGGGTCGGCCGCGTCCAGCCAGCGGGTGCCTGCCACCACCCCGCCGAGGACCAGGACGACGACGTAGCCGGCGCACCACACGCGCACCGGCACCAGCTCGGTCGAGTGCGGGTGCACCAGCTCGAGGAAGGCGAAGGAGAGCAGCCCCAGGGCGGCCGGCCAGCGGCCGACCCAGCCCGGCAGGTCCACGAGCCCGCGCTCGGCGTCGGTGCCGGAGGCCCGGGCCAGGAGCTCCACCAGCGTGCGCAGCGGGCTGATCGCCCGCCACACCGGCCCGAGCAGCAGCGAGGCCAGCGGGACGCCGACCCACCACCACACGTAGACCATCCCGAAGAGGGGGTTGGTGAGCTGGTCGGGCCCGCCGAAGGCGGCCAGCGCCGCCCACGCCAGCCCGAGCATCCCGAGGCCGCGCAGCCCCCACCGCCAGGCGGGGGAGGCGACCAGCGTCGCGAGCGGGCGCGGGGCCGGCGTCCCGACGCGGGTGGGGTGCCAGCGTGGGGTGCGCCAGGCCCGCGCGAGCACCACGAAGGACGCCAGCAGCGCCAGCGCGCCGCCCAGCACGGCCAGGCCGGCGGGCAGCGGCAGGTCCTGGGTGCCGCCGAGGCCGTGGGCGGTGACGGTCAGCGGGGAGCCGGGAAGCAGGGAGCGGGGGAGCAGGGTCACCGCACCTCGAGCTGCACGATGGTCTGCTCCAGCGAGTGCGACTCGATCTCGACGACGCCCGGCATGGTGATCACGACCTCCTGCTCGCTCTCACCGGCAGGGTAGTCGAGGTGCTGCTGGGGCTCGGCGTGCACGTGCAGCTCGCCGGCCTCGTCGGCGTCCACCTCCAGCACCACCGTCTGGCCGCGCTCGACCACGACCCGGTCGCCGTTCGGCTCGACCGAGTCCGCGGTGATCCGCACGCTGACGACCTCGGGTGCCAGGTCGGAGGTGTTCACGGGTGCCGACCAGCCCTCACCGCAGCCGGACAGCCCGCCGACCAGCCCGACCAGCAGCGGGAGCGCGAGGAGGGCGGCGTGGCGGTGGCGGAGAGCTGGCATCGTGGGTGTCCTGGGTCCTTCGACGGTGCGCCGCGGCGCTCAGGGGTGGCCGGGCTCTGACAGAATCGCACGCAGCCACCGACCGGTGAGAACCACCGGGGCGGCTGCGGTGCTCGTCCTCACCCATCGGTGGACGGGCCCGCGAACCGAGGACCGCTGGAGAAGGGATGCCCCCCGTGCCCGACCGGCTCCGCGCCCGCGACCTCGCCCTCCTGGCGGGGGAGACGTCGTCGACCCCACGCCACCACGCCACCGTGCAGGTGGTCGAGCCGGGGGAGGGCGGGCTGGACTACGAGCGGCTGCTGGCCCTGGTCTCCGAGCGGATCAGCTTCGTGCCCCGCTACCGGCAGCGGGTGCAGCGCGTGCCCGGCATGCTGGCCAACCCGATGTGGGTCGACGACCCGCACTTCGACCTCGGCTACCACGTGCGCCGCTCGGCGGTGCCGCGCCCGGGCACCCAGGACCAGCTGCGCGACCTCGTCGCCCGCATCGTCTCCCGCCCGCTGGACCGCTCCAAGCCGCTGTGGGAGTTCTACGTCGTCGAGGGCCTCGAGGACGGCAGGGTGGCGCTGCTGAGCAAGAGCCACCAGGCCCTCGTCGACGGCGTGACCACCGTCGACCTCGGGCAGGTGCTGCTCGACCCCGACCCCGAGCACCGCGACCTCGGCGGCGACGAGTGGCGCCCCGCGCCCCGCCGCAGCGCCGTCTCGCTGGTGCGCGAGGCCGTCACCGACAACCTGCTCGACGCCCGCACCCTGGTGCAGACGCTCCAGTCGCGGGTCGACGACGCCGGCCGCGCCCTGGAGACCGGCCTCCAGCGCAGCGGCGTGCTCCTGGACGCCGTCACCGCCGGCCGCCCCGACCGGGAGACGGCGATCAGCGGCCGGCACTCCTCCCAGCGTCGCGTGGTGCCGGTCTTCACCGACCTCGCCGACTACCGCCTCGTCCGCGAGGTGCACGGCGGCACCGTCAACGACGTCGTGCTGGCCACGGTCACCGGGGCGCTGCGCTCGTGGCTGATGACGCGGCACGAGTCCCTGGGCGGCCTGCGCCGCGTGCGGGCGCTCGCGCCGGTCTCGGTGATCGACGAGGAGATGGAGGCGACCATCCTCGGCTCCCAGATCGCCCCGCACTACGTCGACCTGCCCGTGGGCGAGCCCTCGCCCGTCGTCCGCCTGCACCAGGTCTCCTACTCCTTCACCGCCCACCACGAGACGGGACGCGGCGTGGCGGCCGAGCGGCTCGCCGGGCTGTCCGGCTTCGCGCCCACGACCTTCCACGCCGTGGCCGGCCGCGTGGCCGCGGGGGAGCCGCAGCGGGGCTTCCAGATCGCCGTGACCAACGTGCCCGGGCCGCAGTCCCCGCTCTACGCCGCGGGTGCCCGGATGGTCGCGACGTACCCGGTGCCGCCGCTGCTGCCGCACCACCTGGTGGCCGTCGGTGTGACCTCCTACGACGGGCAGGTCGCCTACGGGATCACCGCGGACCGCGACCACGTGCCCGACGCCGACGTGCTGGGCCAGTGCCTGACCGAGGCGCTGGCCGAGCTGGTCGACACCGCGACCGGTCTGCGGCCCCGGGCCCCCCGCGGGCGTCGGCCCAGCCGCGGCAAGGCCACCACCGAGAAGGAGAAGAAGTGAGCGTGCGCGTCTACGTGCCGGGCAGCTACGAGCTGCTGCGCCAGTGGCACGAGACCGGCCAGGTGCCGACCGAGGGAGCCCTCGTGGCGGCCGACGACGGCGAGGAGGCCGAGTACGGCGCCCTCATGGGGGCGGCGGACGCCTCCGCCGAGCTGGCCGGGGACGACCGCCGCCGGGTCGTCGTGGTCGCCGAGGTCGCCTCCGAGGGCGAGGTGGCCGCGATGCGCCAGGTCGCGGCCGTGCACGTCGACACCGAGCCGTACGCCGACCTGGACGACGAGCTGCTGTGGTACGCCACGCAGGAGGTCGAGCACCTGCTCTGAGGCGGCGTGCTGCGGCGTCCCGCCGTGATCTGCACCGACCGGGGGATGTGCCCTCGCCGCTTGGCCTCGCTACGGTCGAAGCCGGCCTGGACCTCGGGCCGGCTCGCGCCCGGGTGCGCACGACCTGGTGTCAGACGTCTGACGCCGCCCGCGTGAGTGTGTGACATCTGTCCGATGTGGCCGCGACGTCCACGCTCCTAGCGTGGGACCAGACCGCCGGCCCACCACTGGAGAGGACCGCCCATGGACGCCATCAGCTTTCCCCCGGCCCCGCTGAACGAGCCCAACCTGCACTACGCCCCCGGCAGCCCCGAGCGCGCTGAGCTGTCCGCGGCGATCGAGGAGCTCCAGGCCGCCGGCCCCCGTGAGCTCCCCGCCTACATCGGCGGCGAGTGGGTCACCGGCGGCGGTGCCGAGATCAAGGTCGTGCAGCCGCACGCCCACGCCAAGGTGCTCGGCACCCTGCGCAACACCACCAAGGACGAGGCGCAGAAGGCCGTCGACGCCGCGCTGACCGCCGGCCCGGCCTGGCGCGACATGCCCTTCGACGAGCGCTGCGCGATCCTGCTCAAGGCCGCCGACCTGCTCGCCGGCCCGTGGCGCCAGAAGCTCAACGCCGCCACCGTGCTGGGTCAGAGCAAGACCGCCTTCCAGGCCGAGATCGACTCCGCGTGCGAGCTCATCGACTTCTGGCGCTACAACGTCCACTACGCCAAGCAGATCCTCACCGACCAGCCCATCGCCAACAGCAAGGGCGTGTGGAACCGGACGGACCACCGTCCGCTCGAGGGCTTCGTCTACGCGATCACGCCGTTCAACTTCACGGCCATCGCCGGCAACCTGCCCACGGCTCCGGCGCTCATGGGCAACACCGTCATCTGGAAGCCCTCGCCGACCCAGCAGCTCGCCGCGTCCCTGACGATGGAGCTGCTCGAGGAGGCCGGCATGCCCCCGGGCGTCATCAACATGCTGCCCGGCGACGGCCTCGACGTCTCCGACGTGGTGCTCTCCAGCCCCGACCTGGCCGGCATCCACTTCACCGGCTCGACCCCGACCTTCCAGCACCTGTGGAAGCAGGTCGGCGAGAACATCTCGGGCTACAAGTCCTACCCGCGCATCGTCGGCGAGACCGGCGGCAAGGACTTCATCGTGGCTCACCCCTCGGCCCAGAAGGACGTCGTGCGCACCGCCATGGTCCGCGGCGCGTTCGAGTTCTCCGGCCAGAAGTGCTCCGCCGCGTCCCGCGCCTACGTGCCCGCCTCGCTGTGGGCCGAGATGAAGGACGAGCTGGTCGCCGAGGTCGAGGGCATCGCCATGGGCGACCCGACCGACTTCTCCAACTTCCTGGGCGCCGTCATCGACGACCGGGCCTTCGCCAAGCACGAGGCGGCCATCGCCCGTGCCCGGTCCACCGAGGGCCTCGAGGTCGTGGCCGGCGGGCAGACGGACGACTCGGTCGGCTACTTCGTCCGCCCGACCGTCATCACCGTCGAGGACCCCGACGACGAGATCTTCTCCACCGAGTACTTCGGGCCGATCCTCGCCGTCCACGTCTACGACGACTCGGCGCCGCACGCCTTCGAGACCATCGTCGGCCAGCTGGAGTCGGTGGCGCCCTACGCCCTGACCGGCGCGGTCATCTCCCAGGACCGCCAGGCCATCGCCTGGGCCAGCGACGCGCTCCGCTTCGCCGCGGGCAACTTCTACGTCAACGACAAGCCCACCGGCGCCGTCGTCGGCCAGCAGCCCTTCGGCGGCGGCCGCGCGTCGGGCACCAACGACAAGGCCGGCGCCGCGGTCAACCTGCTGCGCTGGACGAGCCCGCGCTCCATCAAGGAGACCTTCGTGCCGCCGACGGACTACCGCTACCCCTACATGGGCTGAGCGTCCTGTCACGCACCGCGCCCCCGTCGTCCCCTCAGCACAGGTGGACGACGGGGGCGCTGTTCGTGTCGGGGGTGCTGCTCAGGAGGAGAGGCGGGCGCAGCCGACCTTCTCCTCCTTGTTGAGCGCCTTGACCAGCATGTCGGCGATGAGCTTCTCGACCTTGCCGCCGACCAGCGGGATGCGGACGCTCACGTCCAGCTCGACGTCCTCGGTGATCGAGGCGCCGTCCTCGACCAGCGTGGCGGTGCCGCGGATCTCGCCCGGCTTGCCGGGGATGACGACCTCGACGTCGGCGTAGACGCCGCGCCAGGTCTCGGTCTGGATGATGGTGATCTCCTCGCCGACGAGCTTGGTGGCGAACGACGGCAGCCCGGCCGCGCCCTGCACCTGCTCGACGCGGACGACGGTCGCCTCCGCGTCCTCGGTGACGCTGACGTCGTGGCGCAGCACGCGCTGGGCCTCGCAGACCTCCTCGCGGAAGCCCTTGTCCAGCACCATCGCGCGGACCGTCTCCATGTCGCCGTTGTAGGTCATCGAGTGGGAGATGTGCGTCGTCATGGGCGCATCCTCCCCCACCGGCGATCGAGGTGTGAGGAGTCCTGGCGACGAGCCTCGAGATCGCCGCACCCGACCACCGCCCCCGGGATTATTGAAGCCTCAACGTTGTTGGGAGAGACATGAAGAAGATCGGGTTCCTGTCCTTCGGGCACTGGACGCCGTCGCCGCAGTCCCGGACGCGGTCGGCCGCCGATGCCCTCACCCAGTCCGTCGACCTCGCGGTCGCCGCCGAGGAGCTGGGCGTGGACGGCGCGTACTTCCGCGTCCACCACTTCGCCCGTCAGCTCGCCTCGCCGTTCCCGCTCCTGGCCGCGGCCGGCGCGAAGACGTCGACGATCGAGCTCGGCACCGGCGTCATCGACATGCGTTACGAGAACCCGCTCTACATGGCGGAGGACGCCGGCGCGGCCGACCTGCTCTCCGGCGAGCGGCTCCAGCTCGGCATCTCCCGGGGCAGCCCGGAGCAGGTGATCGACGGCTACCGGTACTTCGGCTACCAGCCGAGCGAGGGGTCCGACCACGCCGACATGGCCCGCCAGCACACCGAGGTGTTCCTCCAGGTGCTCGAGGGCCAGGGGTTCGCCGAGCCGAACCCGCGGCCGATGTTCCCCAACCCGCCCGGCCTGCTGCGCGTCGAGCCGCACAGCCCGGGCCTGCGCCGGCGCATCTGGTGGGGCGCGGGCACTCGCGCCACGGCCGAGTGGACCGCCCGGCAGGGCATGAACCTGATGTCCTCGACCCTGCTCTCGGAGGACACCGGCGTGCCCTTCCACGCCCTCCAGGCCGAGCAGATCGAGCGGTTCCGCAAGGCGTGGGCGGACGCCGGCCACGACTGGACGCCGCGCACCTCGGTCAGCCGCAGCATCTTCCCGATCGTCGACGAGACCGACGCCGCCTACTTCGGCACCGGCTCCTCGAAGGACCAGGTCGGCATGCTCGAGGGCGTCCGCTCCCGCTTCGGCAAGACCTACGCCGGCGAGCCGGACAAGCTCATCGAGGAGCTGCGCGAGGACGAGGCCATCGCCACCGCCGACACGCTGCTCATCACGGTGCCCAACCAGCTCGGCGTGGAGTACAACGCGCACGTGCTGGAGTCGCTGATGACCCACGTCGCGCCGGCCCTCGGCTGGCGCTGACCAGGTGGTGACCCACCCGTCCGGGCAAGAGTGACGCAAGCCCGGGCGGGTGGTGTTGGCGGGCACGCGCAGGGCCCCTAGTGTCGGAGTGTGTCAACGGCGACGCAGACCTCAGACCAGGGCAAGTCCGACCTCCTCGCGCGGGCCACCGAGCTCGCCTGCGCGGGCAAGGGCACGGGCGGGCCACCGCACGAGACCGTGGGCGCGCTGCTGCGCGCGTACTTCCGCTACGTGGCTCCCGAGGACCTCGGGGAACGCAGTGACGCCGACGTCTTCGGCGCCCTCGCCAGCCACCACCGGCTGGCCGCGCGACGCAGCGAGGGCGAGGCGCGGATCCGCGTCCTGACCCCCACGCTGGCCGAGCAGGGATGGTCCGCCGGCGGGCACAGCGTGGTCGAGATCGTCACCGACGACATGCCCTTCCTGGTCGACTCCGTGACCATGGAGCTGGCCCGCCAGCTGCGGGACGTCCACCTCGTCGTCCACCCCCACTTCGACGTCCGCCGGGACGACGCGGGCACGCTGCTCGAGGTCGTGCCGGTCGCCGACAGCGGCCGTGCGCCCGACGACGGCTGGCAGCGCGAGTCCTGGATGCACCTGGAGATCGACCGGGTGCCCGAGAACGACCCCGACGAGGGCGCCGGCGCGATCGTCGCCCAGCTCCAGCGGGTGCTGCGCGACGTGCGGCTCTCCGTGGAGGACTGGGGCGCGAGCCGCGCACGGCTGCGCGACCTGGCCTTCACCCTGCGCGAGCAGCCGCCGACCGGCATCGACGCCGACGAGGTCCGCCAGGCCACCGACCTGCTCGACTGGCTCACCGAGGACCACTTCACCTTCCTCGGCGCCCGCGACTACGACCTCGACGTCGTGGACGGCGAGGACGTGCTGCGTGCCGTCGACGGCAGTGGCCTCGGCATCCTGCGCGCCGACGAGGACCGGAGCACCAGCTTCGCGCGGATGCCCGGCCCGGTGCGCGCCAAGGCCCGCGAGAAGACCCTGCTGGTGCTGGCCAAGGCCAACTCCCGCGCCACGGTCCACCGCCCCGCCTACCTCGACTACGTCGGGGTGAAGACCTTCGACGAGGCCGGCAACGTCACCGGCGAGCGCCGCTTCCTGGGCCTGTTCTCCTCCAGCGCCTACGCGGAGTCGCTGATGCGCGTGCCGCTGCTGCGCGACAAGGCCGAGGAGGTGCTGCGGCGCAGCGGCTTCGACCCGCGCTCCTACGCCGGTCGCGCGCTCATGGACACCCTCGAGAGCTACCCGCGCGACGAGCTGTTCCACACCCCGGTCGCCGAGCTCGCCTCGATGGCGACCACCGCCATGCACGCCCGCGAGCGGCGCTCGGTGCGCGCCATCACGCGCGCCGACACCTACGGGCGCTACGTCAGCGTGCTCGTCTACCTGCCGCGCGACCGGTACAACACCGCCGTCCGCGAGCGGTTCAGCCAGATCCTGCTCGACCAGCTGGGCGGCTCGAGCGTCGAGTTCACCGTGCGCATCCACGAGTCGACCACGGCCCGGGTGCACTTCGTGGTGCACCTGCCGCAGGGCGAGCACGACCCCACGGTGACCGGCACGCTGCGCGTCCTGGACCCCGCGGACCTCGAGCGTCGGCTGGTCGACGCCTCGCGCTCGTGGCGCGACGACTTCGTGGCCGCCGTCCTGGCCGAGCACGGCGAGCACGCCGGCTCCCGCCTCGTCCGTCGCTACGGCGACGCCTTCCCCGAGGCCTACAAGGAGGACTTCTCCCCGCGGACGGCGGCGGTCGACCTCGGTCGCCTCGAGGAGGTGCGCGCGGCCAACGCCGCCGCGGGCGTGAGCCAGGGCCTCGACCTGGCGCTGTACGAGCGCCTGGACGCCGGCCGTGGCGAGGTGCGGCTGAAGGTCTTCCGGGTCGGCCCCGGGCTCTCGCTCTCGCGGGTGCTGCCGATGCTCTCGTCGCTGGGCGTCGAGGTCGTCGACGAGCGGCCCTACGAGCTGGACGACCTGGACGAGCCGACCTACGTCTACGAGTTCGGCCTGCGCTACGGCGCCGAGCTGCCGGAGTCGGCCAAGACCCTGGTGACCGACGCGCTGCGCGCGATCTGGGACCGGCACGCCGAGACGGACGGGTTCAACCGCCTCGTCCTGGCCGCCGGTCTGACGTGGCGCGAGGTGGCGATCCTGCGCGCCTACGCCAAGTACATGCGTCAGGGCGGGTCGCCGTTCGGCGGCGACACGATCCAGGAGGCGCTCGCGGTCAACGTGGACATCACGCGCCTGCTGGTGCGGCTGTTCACCTGCCGGTTCGAGCCGAGCGAGGCCGGCGGGCCGAGCCCCGACAAGCGCGAGCACACCGCCCGCACGATCGCGGGGCACGTGGAGCGGGCGCTGGACGACGTGGTCAGCCTTGACCACGACCGCATCCTGCGCTCCTACCTGACCCACGTGCAGGCGACCCTGCGCACCAACTACTTCCAGACCGACGAGGACGGTCGGCCGAAGAGCTACCTGTCCCTGAAGCTGGAGCCGAAGGCGATCCCGGACCTGCCGCAGCCGCGGCCGCGGTTCGAGATCTTCGTGTACTCCCCGCGGGTGGAGGGCGTGCACCTGCGGTTCGGGCCGGTCGCCCGCGGTGGCCTGCGCTGGTCGGACCGACGCGACGACTTCCGCACCGAGGTCCTCGGCCTGGTGAAGGCGCAGATGGTGAAGAACACCGTCATCGTCCCGGTGGGCGCGAAGGGCGGCTTCTACGCCAAGGACCTGCCCGACCCGTCCGTCGACCGCGACGCCTGGATGGCCGAGGGCAAGGCCGCCTACCGCACCTTCATCTCCGGCCTGCTCGACATCACCGACAACCTGGTCGACGGCGCCACCGTGCCGCCCCCGCGGGTGGTGCGCCACGACGGTGACGACTCCTACCTGGTGGTCGCGGCCGACAAGGGCACCGCGACCTTCTCCGACATCGCCAACGGCGTGGCGCAGGACTACGGCTTCTGGCTGGGCGACGCGTTCGCCTCCGGCGGCTCGGTGGGCTACGACCACAAGGCCATGGGCATCACCGCCCGCGGCGCCTGGGTCTCGGTGCAGCGGCACTTCCGCGAGCGCGGCGTCGACTGCCAGCGCGAGGACTTCACCGCCGTCGGCGTGGGCGACATGTCCGGCGACGTCTTCGGCAACGGCATGCTGCTCTCCGAGCACACGCGGCTGGTGGCCGCCTTCGACCACCGCGACGTCTTCCTGGACCCCCACCCCGACGCGGCCGTCTCCTACGCCGAGCGCAAGCGGCTCTTCGAGCTGCCCCGCTCCAGCTGGCGCGACTACGACGCCTCCCTCATCTCCGAGGGCGGCGGCGTCTTCTCCCGCCAGGCCAAGTCGGTGCCGGTCTCGGCCCAGGTCAGGGCCCTGCTCGGGCTCGCGGACGACGTCACCCACCTCGCTCCCAACGACCTGCTGCGCGCCATCCTCACCGCGGACGTCGACCTGCTGTGGAACGGCGGCATCGGCACCTACGTGAAGGCCTCCACGGAGTCGCACGCCGACGCCGGCGACAAGGCCAACGACGCGATCCGCGTCGACGGCCGCGAGCTGCGGGCCAAGATCGTCGGCGAGGGCGGCAACCTGGGTCTCACCCAGGCCGGCCGCATCGAGTACGCCCGTGCCGGCGGGGCGATCAACACCGACTTCATCGACAACTCCGCGGGCGTGGACACCTCCGACCACGAGGTGAACATCAAGATCCTGCTCGACCGGGTGGTCGCCGACGGCGACCTGACCGGCAAGCAGCGCAACCAGCTGCTCGCGCAGATGACCGACGAGGTCGCGTCCCTGGTGCTGCGCGACAACCGCGAGCAGAACCTCGCGCTGGCCAACTCGCTGCTCGGGGCCCCGGCCCTGGTCAACGTCCACGAGGACCAGATGCTCCGGCTCGAGGACGACGGCGTGCTCTCCCGCGAGGTGGAGGGCCTGCCGACCACGGCCGAGGTGCAGCGCCGCGCGGAGAACAACGAGGGGCTCACCGCCCCCGAGCTCTCCGTGCTGCTCGCCTGGACCAAGATCGTGCTCGCCGAGGACCTGCTGGCCTCCGGAGTCGCGGACGAGGACTTCCTGCACCGCGGCCTGCCCGGCTACTTCCCGAGCGCGATGCGGGAGAAGTTCACCGACGCCATCGCCACCCACCCGCTGCGCCGCGAGATCGTGGTGACGCAGGTGGTCAACGAGGTGGTCAACGCCGCCGGCATCACCTTCGTGCACCGGCTCACCGCCGAGACCGGCGCCACCGTGCCCGAGCTCGTCGTGGCGATGCTCGTGGCCGAGGAGGTCGTCGGCAGCCGCGCGCTGGTCGACGGGGTGCGGGCGCTGGACTTCACGGTGGACGCCGGCCTGCAGACGCGGCTGCGGATCGAGCTGCGCACCCTCGTCGAGCGGACCACCCGCTGGCTCGTCGGCCAGCACCGGGTCGGCGAGGGCGGCGGGGGAGCCGAGGCCGTGGTGGCGGGGCTGGCCGAGCCCGTCCGCGCGACCATGGCCGCGCTGCCCGAGCTGGTCAGCGGCCACGTCCGCACCAGCTGCGAGGAGCACCTGTCCCGCTTGACCGAGGCGGGCGTCCCCGACGAGCTGGCCCGCTCGCTGTCGGTGCTCGGGCCGGCCGCCGCCGTCCCGGCCCTGGTGGAGCTGGCGCTGGAGCAGGAGCGCGACCCGGCCGAGGTGACCCGGGTCTGGTTCGCGCTGGCCGAGCGGCTGGGACTCTCCAGCCTGGAGCAGCGCATCCTCGCCCTGCCGCGGCACGACCGGTGGCAGTCCATGGCGCGCGCCGCGCTGCGCGAGGACCTCGCCGGCGTCCACCTCCAGCTCACGGCGCAGGTGCTGGCCGCCTCCGACGACGGTCGCTCGGCCGACGAGCGGGTCGAGGCCTGGCGCGCCGGCCGGGAGGGGCTCGTCGACCGGGCCTCCTCGACCGTCACCCAGCTCTGCGCGGAGGAGGGCGCCGACCTGGCGCGCCTCTCGGTGGGCCTGCGCACGGTCCGCTCGCTCACCGCCGCCCGCTGACCCCGCCCCTCCCACCGCCGAGTCGGCAGTGAGTTGCTGCCGACTCGGCGGTGAGTCGGCAGCAACTTTCACGGGGTTCCCTCGCAGATGTAGGGATGCGCTTTATCGTTCGCGGGTGTCGGAGGGCGGGCCTAGGCTCGTTGCTGATGTCATCGAGTGCTCCCCCCGCGTCCGCCGGCCCTGCGGACACCCCTGCCCAGCCCGAGCAGCAGCGCCTGCTCGGCCCCGACCCGGACGTCGCGCCGCCCGCCGGCGTCCGCTCCCTGTGGCGCCTGCGCGGGTACCTGTACCCCTACCGCTGGCAGCTGCTCTTCATGCTGGTCGCCGCGCTCGGCGGCGTCGGCCTCGCCCTCGCGATCCCGCTGGTCACCGCGGCGATCATCGACGGCCCCGTGGCGGAGGGCGACGTGTCGCTGCTCGTGCCGCTGGCCGGCCTGGCGCTGGCCCTCGGCGTGCTCGAGGCGGTGCTGATCTTCGCCCGGCGCTGGGTGCAGAACAAGGCGGTGCTCGGCCTGGAGACGACGCTGCGCCACGACCTCTACGCGCGCCTGCAGCAGCTGCCGATGAGCTTCCACACCCGGTGGCAGTCGGGCCAGCTGCTCTCGCGCGCGACCACGGACCTGAGCCTCATCCGCCGGTTCTCGGGCTTCGGGCTGCTGTTCCTGCTCACCAACATCGTCCAGCTGGTCGTCACGACCGTGATCCTGCTGTTCATGTACTGGCCGCTGGGCCTCGTCGTGGCGGCGGTCTCGGTGCCGATCATCTGGCTCTCGATGCGGTTCGAGAAGTCCTACGTGGTGGTCTCCCGCCAGGTGCAGGACGAGCAGGGCGACCTCGCCACCCGCGCCGAGGAGGCGGCGGTGGCGATCCGCGTCATCAAGTCCTTCGGGCGCAGCGAGCACGTCTCCTCGCAGTACGAGGGCGCCGCCCAGCAGCTGCGCGCCACGTCCATGCGCAAGGTGCGGATGTCGGCGACGTTCTGGACCTTCCTCGAGGGCATCCCCAACGTGGCCGTCGTGATCGTGCTGGCGCTGGGCGCGTGGGGCGTGGGCACCGACCGGCTCACCCCCGGCCAGCTGGTCGCCTTCATCACCCTGATGCTGAGCCTGGTCTGGCCGGTCTCCTCCCTGGGCGTCATCCTCGCGATGGCCCAGGAGTCGATGACCGCCTCGGCCCGCATCCTGGAGATCTTCGACACCGAGCCCGCCATCGTGGGTGGCACCCGCACGATCCCCGCCCCGCGCGGCCACCTGCGGTTCGAGGGCGTGCGGTTCGCGTTCCCCGACAACCCCTCCGACGACGTGCTCAAGGGCGTCGACCTGGAGCTGGAGCCGGGGGAGACGGTGGCGCTGGTCGGCGCCACCGGCTCGGGCAAGACGCTGCTCACGGCCCTCGTCCCGCGGCTGTGGGACGTCACCGGCGGCCGCGTGACCGTGGACGGGGAGGACGTCCGCGACCTCGACCTGACCCACCTGCGCACGCTCGTCGCGACCGCCTTCGAGGACCCGACGCTGTTCTCGATGAGCGCGCGCGAGAACCTCACGCTCGGTCGCGCGGACGCCACCGAGGCCGAGATCGAGGAGGCCCTCGAGGTCGCCCAGGCGCAGTTCGTCCACGAGCTGCCCTGGGGCCTGGACACCCGCATCGGCGAGCAGGGCATGTCGCTCTCGGGCGGTCAGCGCCAGCGCCTCGCCCTGGCCCGGGCGGTGCTGGCCCGGCCCAGCGTGATCGTCCTCGACGACACGCTCTCGGCGCTCGACGTGCACACCGAGACGCTGGTCGAGGCCGCGCTGCGCCGGGTGCTGGCGGACACCACCGGCCTGATCGTGGCCCACCGCGCCTCCACCGTCCTGCTGGCCGACAAGGTGGCCCTCCTGCAGGACGGCGTCATCACCCACGTCGGCGACCACCGCGAGCTGCTGGCCGAGGTGCCGCAGTACCGCGAGCTGCTGGCCGCCGAGGACGAGCGCGCCGAGGAGATGAGCGCATGAGCACCACCACCCCCCAGCGCGACTCCCAGGACAGCACCAAGGCGTGGCGCGGCGAGGCCTCCGTCGACGCCGACGAGGCCGCCGAGCGGCTCACCGCCGGCACCCTCGGCGGCGGGGCCAAGCGCCTGCTGATCGACCTGCTGCGTCCGTACACGAGGATGCTCTGGCTGCTCACCGGCGTCGTCGTGATCGAGAACGCCGCCCGGCTCGCGATCCCGTACCTGGTCAAGGAGGGCATCGACGTCGGCATCCCGCCGATCACCGAGGACGGCAACATCGGGCCGCTGACGGAGATCGTCGGCGTGGTGCTGGTCGCCACCGTGATCCAGGCGATCAGCCGCAACCGGTTCCTGGTGCTCCAGGGGCGGATCGGTCAGGACGTCCTCTACGAGCTGCGTCGGCGGGTGTTCCGACACTTCCAGGCGCTCAGCCCGGCCTTCCACGACACCTACACCTCGGGCCGCGTCATCTCGCGTCAGACCTCCGACGTCGAGGCCATCTACGAGATGCTCGAGACCGGCTTCGACGGCCTGGTGAAGGCCGCGCTGACGCTGTTCGGCACCGCCGGCATCCTGCTCTGGCTCGACCTCAAGCTCGGCCTGGTCTCGCTGCTGTGCTTCCCGTTCCTGGTGCTGCTCACCAACTGGTTCCGCAAGGCCTCGGCGAAGTCCTACCGCGCCACCCGCGAGAAGGTCGCGCTGGTGATCGTCCACTTCGTGGAGTCCATGGGCGGCATCCGCGCAGTCCAGGCGTTCCGCCGCGAGCCCCGCAACCAGGAGATCTTCGACGACGTCAACGACCAGTACCGCGTCGCCAACCTCGGCGCGTTCCGGCTGGTCACCTGGTTCATGCCGGGCACCCGGCTGATCGGCAACGTCACCATCGCGGTGGTGCTCGGCTACGGCGGCTACCTGGCCACCCAGGGCGAGGTCACCGTCGGTGTGCTGGCCGCCTTCCTGCTCTACCTGCGGCAGTTCTTCGAGCCGATGATGGAGATCAGCCAGTTCTACAACACGTTCCAGTCGGCCTCCGCCGCGCTGGAGAAGCTGGCCGGCGTGCTCGAGCAGGAGCCCGGCGTCCCCGAGCCGGAGCAGCCCCGCCCGCTGCCCGAGGCCCGCGGCGAGCTGCACTTCGACGGGGTCGGTTTCTCCTACGTCGAGGGCCGGCCGGTCATCCCCGGCCTGGAGCTGACGCTGCCGGCGGGGCAGACCGTCGCCGTCGTCGGCACGACCGGCGCCGGCAAGACGACGCTGGCCAAGCTCGCCACGCGGTTCTACGACCCGACGGCCGGCGCCGTCCGGCTCGACGGCGTGGACGTGCGCGAGCTCGACTCCGACACCCTGCGCCGGCACGTCGTCATGGTGACGCAGGAGAACTACCTCTTCTCCGGCTCCATCGCGGACAACATCCGGTTCGGTCGCCCCGAGGCGAGCATGGAGGAGGTCGTCGCCGCCACGAAGGCGCTCGGCGCGCACGACTTCATCGCCGCCATGCCGGAGGGCTACGACACGGACGTGGCCAACCAGGGTGGCCGGCTCTCCGCCGGTCAGCGCCAGCTGGTGGCCTTCGCCCGCGCGTTCCTGGCCGACCCGGCCGTCCTCATCCTCGACGAGGCGACCTCGTCGCTGGACGTGCCCTCGGAGCGGCTCGTGCAGAACGCGCTGCGCACCGTGCTCGCCGGCCGCACCGCCGTGATCATCGCCCACCGGCTCTCCACCGTGGAGATCGCCGACCGGGTGCTCGTCATGGAGAAGGGCGTCGTCGTCGAGGACGGCTCGCCCGCCGAGCTGGTGGCCTCGGGCGAGGGCCGGTACGCCGGCCTGCACGAGGCCTGGGAGGCCTCGCTGGCCTGAGGGCCTGCTGCCTCGCACCCCCTGAGCCGGCGGCACGGCACCCCACGACCCACCCCGGCCCACCGGTCGGGGTGGGTCGCGCTCGTTCCGCCCTCCGTGGCACCATCAGGCCGAACCTGACGTATCGAGCTCTCGGGAGTGACGTGTGAGGAAACGACGAAGTCTGCTCAGCCTGCTGCTGTCGCTGGTGCTGGCCGGCGGCCTGGTCCCGCTGTTCCAGGCGCAGAGCTCTGCTCATGTGGCCTCGGAGTACGAGGACGCACCAGCCAGCTTCGCCCGGATCGCCCAGTGCGGCGGGGCGACCGTCTTCATCTGGCGGGCCAAGCGCCTCATGTTCTGCACCGGTGACGGACGGGTCTACACGTCGGAGCCCGGGGCGTTGTCGTGGGAGCAGGACCAGGTCGAGGATCGTCAGTACGCCATCGACACCGAGGACGGCCTGGCGGAGAACGCCTGCGGCAACTTCTGGAACCCGGCGATCGTCAAGCGCAAGGTCGCACGCGGTTCGGGTCAGGACCCGTGGGTCATGGTGTACCAGTCGAACTTCCGGACCGTCGACCAGGAGGGGAACGCCGGACCCTGCCGGCAGAAGAAGCGCTGCCTGTACGTGGCCACCGCGCAGAAGGCCATGGGCCCCTACACGACGTCCACCGAGACCAACGGTCGCCTCGTCTGTGACGCCTACGCCCCGCAGTGGTTCACGTCGTCCAAGGGTCTGTACCTGCTCGCGAAGACTCACGGGAAGAAGACGGCCGGCGGTGCCACCATCGGCAAGACCGGTATCGCCTACCGCAAGATGGGCGCCGGCCTGCTGCGCTTCGAGCGCGGCTCCAGCTGGGTCCCGGTCGACATCAGCTCGACCCGCACGTGGGAGGACGCCCGCTGCTCCGGCGCCGACGAGCGGCCGCACAAGAACTGCCCCATCGAGGGCCCCGCGTTCCTGCGGCTGCCCAGCGGCTACTGGGTGATGTTCTACTCGGCCGGAGACTGGCGCAGCGACAGCTACGGCATGGGCTACATCGTCTGCGGCAACAAGGCGATGCCCGCGCGCACGTGCACCAAGCCGCGCAAGAACCAGCTGGTGTCCCGGGTCGGCAGGTCGTTCTCGATCGGTGCCGGCATGGGCGTGGCCACCATGCCGGACGCGAACGGCAAGGTGAAGATCCAGCTGGTCGCCGCCGGGTTCTTCGGCGACGTCGAGGGCAGCGGGTGCACGATCGAGTGCAACGCGGACTTCAAGCACAAGTACGCCCGCATCTTCCAGCTCCGGAACAACATCTACCGGGGCTTCCCGGACGACCTGGACGTGAAGCTGCTCCAGTAGCGGCTGGTCCCACCTGCGGCGCCCGTCCCACCACGGTGGGGCGGGCGCCGTGGCGTCCGGACGGCTCAGCCGACCGCCACCAGGTACAGCTGCGCGGAGCCCGCGTCGAGCACCAGGGAGGACTCGGTGACCTCCCAGGTCAGCGTCCCGGCGCCGAGCACGCCCTGCACGGCCTCGCTGATGTCGGCCTGCGCGGGGGCGGTCGTGCCGACCTGCGTGCTGACCAGGCCACCGAGCGACAGGGTGTCGCCGTCGAGCGTGTAGTCGGTGCTGATGTCGTCGAGGCCGTCACTGCCGGTGAGTCGGCCGTCCTGGAGCGTGAGCTCGGGCGCGGTGACCCCGGCGGGGAGGCTGCTGACGACACCGGACTCGCCGGTACCGCTGCCGATGCCGTCCAGCCGCCAGGTGGTGCCCTCCAGGGCGACGTCGGCCGGGCTGGTCAGCTCCACGACGCCGGCGTCCGAGGTGACGGTCAGGAGGCCGTCGTCCAGGGCGAGGGACGGGCCGGAGGACAGCACGTCGACCAGCCACGTCTCGGCCGCGGCGAGGTCGGCCGGGCAGCCCATCTCGGTCATCGCGAGGTCGCCGACCTCGAGGACGCCCTCGACCAGCGAGACCTGACCCCCGAGGCTGTTGCAGCCGACGCTCGCGCCCAGCTGCTCGCCCTCGAACGTCAGCCGGACCTCGGTGTCGGCCGGTGCCTCGTCGGCGCGCACGCGGGTGCTGGTCCAGGTGCTCCCGTCCAGGTCGGCGAGCGTCACCCACAGGCGCGGGTCGGTGCCCAGGCCGCCGTCGGTCTGCCCCTGCTGCGTGCCGCACCCGACGGCGAGGAGCGCGACGGCCGGCACGAGGACGAGGGAGCGGAGCCGGGTTCTCATGCAGGTGGGACGCGGTGCGTCGCGCCCTGGTTCCCACCGACCGCTTCCCCTGCCGGAAGGGGGCCCCGCTCGCTACGTTGCTCGGCATGGCCGACGTGAGCGAGCAGCTGGTGGCGGAGACGGAGACCTGGAGCGCGGTGCGCACCCGCGCGGCCGTGGTCGACGGAGAGGTCACGGCGGCGGCCGTCACCGAGGCGGCGCTGGTGCGGGCGGGGCGGGCCGGGCACCTCAACGCGATCAGCGTCCTGCTGGCCGAGCAGGCGCGGGCCGAGGCCACCGGCCGGGACGCGGCACTGGCCGCGGGGGAGACGCCCGGGCCGCTGCACGGCGTGCCGGTGGTGATCAAGGAGGAGATAGACACCGCGGGGCAGGTCACCACCTTCGGCGGGGACGGCAACAGCACCCCCGCGCCCGCGGACGCCGAGGTGGTGCGGCGGCTGCGCGAGGCCGGCGCCGTGATCCTCGCCCGCACCACCATGCCCGAGTTCGGGGCCTGGCCCTTCACGGAGTCGGTCGCCCGCGGCATCACCCGCAACCCGTGGAACCCCCGCCGCACGCCGGGCGGCTCCTCGGGCGGCACGGCCGCCCTCGTCGCGGCCGGCGTCGTGCCCGTCGGGATGGGCGGGGACGGCGGCGGTTCGATCCGCATCCCGTCGGCGGCCTGCGGGCTCTTCGGCCTCAAGCCCCAGCGCGGCCGGGTCAGCACGGCACCGCACGAGCACCTGTGGTGGGCCCTGGGGACGGCCGGGCCCCTGGCGCGCACGGTCGCCGACAGCGCGCTCGTCTACGACGTCGTGCGCGGCCACACCGAGGTCGACCGGTTCCGCGCCGGCGAGGTCGGCTCCTTCGTCGAGGCCGCCGCCCGCGAGCCCGGGCGGCTGCGGATCGGCTGGTCGACGGCGCCGGTGACCAAGGGCGTGAGGCCCGACCCGGCCCACGTCCGCGCCGTCACCGAGACCGCCGCCGTGCTGGCGGAGCTGGGCCACGACGTCCGCGAGGTCGACCCGGGCTACCCCGACCCGACGCTCGCGTTCGTGCCGCAGTTCTTCGCCGGCATCCGCAGCGAGGCGGCCGGCGTCGAGCACCCCGAGAGGCTCGAGCGCCGCACCCGGGCGACGGTCCGGCTGGGGGCGTGGGTACGACCCGGCGTCCGGGAGTGGGCCATCCGCCGCGGCGAGGAGGTCTCGCGCCGCGCCAACGCCGTCTTCGAGCAGGTCGACGTGCTGCTCACCCCCACCGTCGCCCACCGGCCCCGCGAGGTCGGGGTGCTCGACGGCGTCGGGCCGCTGCGGGCCTCGCTGGCCTCCACTCCGTCGATCGCCTACGCGGCGCTGTGGAACGTGGCCGGCAACCCCGCCGCGTCCGTGCCCACGGGGCTCGGGGCCGACGGGCTGCCCCTCGCCGTGCAGCTCGTGGGGCCCACGGACGGGGAGCCGGTGCTGCTCTCGCTGGCGGCGCAGCTCGAGCGGGCACGCCCCTGGCCCCTCCTACGCTGACCTGAAAGGTGCTGCCGACTCACCGCCGAGTCGGCGGCACGGTACTGCCGACTCGCTGGGTGTGGTGGGCGGGGGAGGAGAGGTCAGGCGAGCGACTGCATGACGCGGAACGGCACCCCGTTCGGGTCCAGCAGCGAGCCGATGCGGCCGTAGGGCGTGTCCTCGGCCGGCTGCTCCTCGGAGCCGCCGAGCTCGAGGGCCCGCGCGACGGTGGCGTCGGCGTCCTCCACGACCAGGTAGAACTGCCAGCGGGAGGTCTGGTCGATCAGGAACGCGGAGGCGTCCATGATCCCGGCGGCCGCTGCCTCGTCCTTGCCGTGCGTGGTGTAGCGGAACTCGTCGGTGTCGGCCATCGTGTGCGCCGGCCAGCCGATCACGTCGCGGTAGAACGCGACCGTCATCGGGTAGTCCTTCGTCAGCGTCTCGAACCAGCCGGGGGCTCCGGGCTCCGCGACGCGGGAGAAACCGGCGAACGTGCCCGCCTGCCAGAGGCCGAACGCCGCCCCGGAGGGGTCGAGGACCATCGCCATCCGGCCCAGGTCGGCGATGTCGACCGGACCCATCAGGACGGGGCAGCCGGTCTCGGTCACCTTCGCCAGCGTCGCGTCGACGTCCGGGGTGGCCAGGTAGACGGTCCAGGCGTTGGGTGCGCCCGCGTCGCTGCCGTCGTGCGGCATCAGCCCGCAGATCGGCTCGCCGTCGAGGAGCAGCATCCGGTAGCCGCCGAAGTCGGAGGACGCCTCGCCGACCGTCCAGCCGAACAGGTCGGCGTAGAAGGTGGCCGCCTCGTCGGCGCCGGTCGTGAACAGCTCGATCCAGGTGGGGGCGCCGGGCCCCGGGTCGGTGTGCCGCATCAGCTGGCCGCCTTCTTGGTCGTCGACTTCTTGGAGGTGGACTTCGTGGCGGTCTTCTTCGCCGCCGCCTTCTTGGCCGCGGTCTTCTTCGTGGCGGCCTTCTTGGTCGTGCTCTTCCTCGCGGTCGGCTTCGCGCCGGCGCCGTCGTCGGCGGAGTCCTCGGAGGCGTCGGTCGAGTCGTCCTCCCCGCGGGAGGCCTTGGCGGCGTCGACGGAGCGCTGGAGCGCCGCGAGCAGGTCGACGACCTCGCCGGAGGTCTTGGTGGACGTCTCCGTGCGCTGCACCTCGCCGCCCTCGATCTTCGCCTTCACGACCGCCTCGACCGCCTCGGCGTAGTCGTCGGAGAAGTCCTCGGCGTGGAAGTCGCCGGCCAGGGTCTCCACGAGCATCCGAGCCATCTGCACCTCGGCGTCCTTGACCTCGCCGGTCTCCACCGAGAAGTCGGGGGTGCGGATCTCGTCGGGCCACATC
Organism: Nocardioides bruguierae; assembly: GCF_023554635.1. Lineage (NCBI taxonomy): Bacteria > Bacillati > Actinomycetota > Actinomycetes > Propionibacteriales > Nocardioidaceae > Nocardioides > Nocardioides bruguierae. The sequence continues at coordinate 35,275 of NZ_JAMJPH010000018.1, read as the reverse complement.
ATCGTCTGCAGCACGATCACGTCGCCGGCGTCCGTCTCGCGCACCCGCAGGACCGCGGTGGTGGTGCGCTGGCGCAGCGCGACCGTCACCACCGCCACCCGGTCGGACTCGCGCAGCGCCTCGCGCAGCAGCGCGTACGGCTTGGCGCCCGTCTTCTCGGGCTCGAGGTAGTAGGACTTCTCCAGCAGCAGCGGGTCGATCTGGTCGCTGGGCACAAACTTCTCCACCGCGATCTCGCGGGAGGACGTGACGGGCAGGTCGGCCAGGTCGTCGTCGGTGAGCACGACCATCTCGCCGTCCTCGGTCTCGTACCCCTTGGCGATCTCGGAGTAGGCGACCTCCTCGCCGTCCAGCGAGCACAGCCGCTGGTAGCGGATGCGTCCGCCGTCCTTCGCGTGCACCTGCCGGAAGGACACGTCGTGGCTCTCGGTCGCCGAGTACAGCTTCACCGGCACGCTGACCAGGCCGAAGGAGACCGCACCCTTCCAGATCGCTCGCATGCACGGCAGTCTGCCCGGTCCCGCCGACCACGTCACCGTCCACCCGAGGGGTTCGCCCTCCCGGCCGCTGCCGGGAGGCTGGGGCGCAGGGGCAGGATGGGCGGGTGATCCCGTACCTCCCCATGCTCGCCACCAAGGCCGACCCGGTGCCCGTCGGCGAGGAGTGGGTGCACGAGGTCAAGTGGGACGGGGTGCGCACCATCGCGCAGGTCGGGGCCTCCGGCCCGGGCGCGGACGACGGCGTGGCGACGTGGACGCGCAACGGCAACTCCTCCACGCTCGCCTGGCCCGACGTCGTCGCGGCCGCCCCGGACGCCGATCTCGTCGTCGACGGCGAGGTGATCGCCCTGAACGGGGCGGGCCTGCCGGACTTCCGGGTGCTCCAGGAGCGCATGCACGTGCGCCGTGCCGCGACGGCGGCCCGGCTGGCCTCCGGGCTGCCGGCGACGTTCATGGTCTTCGACCTGCTGCGGCTGGAGGGGGAGGACCTCACCGGCCGCCCGCTGCTGGAGCGCCGGGCGCTGCTCGCCGAGGCGCTGGCGGGCAGCGGCTGGGCGGTGCCCGAGCACTACGACGACGGGGCGATGCTGCTCGAGGCCACGCGCAGCCAGGGCCTGGAGGGCGTCGTCGCCAAGCGCCGCACCAGCACCTACCGGCCCGGCGAGCGCAGCCCGCACTGGCGCAAGCTCGCCCACCGGCACCGGGGCAGCTACGTCGTGGGCGGCTGGCGGCCGCAGGAGGGCAGCACCGACCGGCTCGCCGCGCTCCTCGTGGGCGAGCCCACCCCCGACGGACTGGCCTACCGTGGGCGGGTGGGCAGTGGGATCGGACCGCGGGCGAGCCGGCGACTGACCGCGCTCGTCACCGGGCTCGGACGAGGCACCAGCCCGTTCGCGGACGAGGTCCCGCGGGTCGACGCGACCGGCACGACCTGGGTCGAGCCGGTGCTCGTCGTCGACGTCGAGACCCACGGCTCCGGGCACACCCGGCTGCGCCAGCCGTCGCTGGTCGCGGTCCGCACCGACCTCGCGCCCGACGACCTCTGACCCCCCTCCGATCTCGGGAGACACGATGAGCACCCCCCGCACCAGCCACCACCCCGGGCGCGGCACGGGCCGCAGCACCGGCCGCAGTACCGGCCGGGCCGTCGTCCTGCTGGCCCTCGTGGCCGGCCTGCTCGGCGCCGGCCCCGTCGCGCCGACCTCCGCCGCCCCGACCGCGCCCTCGGGCACGGTCGCGGCCACCGACCTCGCGGCCACGGACCTCGCCGCGGCCGACACCCTGACGTCGGCCAGGAAGAACCGCACGGTCCGGCTGGGAGGGGTGCGCGTGCGCCTGCGCCGCGGCACGACCCAGGTGATCACGGTCAACCGCCGCTCCGGCATCCACGCGACCGTCGCGTTCTGGCGCCGCACCGACGACGGCTGGCAGCGGCGGATGAAGGCCCGCGACGGCCGGATCGGCTACGGCGGCCTGGTCGGCCCGACGAAGCGTGAGCAGGGCACCGGCACCACGCCGGTGGGCACCTACCGGCTGCCGTTCGCGTTCGGCACCCGCAAGGAGCGGGACAACTGGCAGCTGGACTACCGCAGGATCAAGGCCGGCGACTACTGGGTGCAGGACAACGAGTCCGACTACTACAACGAGTACCGCAACAAGCGCCGCGGCGGCTTCCGCTGGTGGCTGAGCTGCTCCGACCCCGACTGCTCCGAGCGGCTGGCCGACTACCCGACCGAGTACGAGTACGCCGTGGTGGTCAACTACAACGCGGGCAAGGTGCGCCACCGCGGCGCCGGGATCTTCCTGCACGTCAACGGCGACGGCGCCACGGCCGGCTGCGTGAGCGCCCCCCGCTGGTTCCTGCGCGGCGCCCTGGCCCGCCTCGACGACCGCGGCACGCCCGTGATCGCGATCGGGGGCTGACGCGTGGCCGGTGGCGAGGAGCTGCACGTCGAGGTCGAGGGCCGCACCCTGCGGATCTCCAACCTCGACAAGGTGCTCTACCCGCGCACCGGCACCACCAAGGGCGAGGTCCTGCACTACTACGCCCAGGTCGCCCCCGTGCTGCTGCCGCACCTGGCCGGCCGCGCCATCACCCGCATCCGGTGGCCGCACGGCGTCGGCGACGCCTCCTTCTACGAGAAGAACGCACCACGCGGGACGCCGTCGTGGGTCCGGGTCGTCAGCGTGCCGACCACCGGGTCCCGCGGGGAGTCCCGGCACGGCGACACCCTGGAGATGCCGGTCGTCGACTCGCTCGCCACGCTGACCTGGCTGGCCAACCTGGCCGCGCTGGAGCTGCACGCGCACCAGTGGCAGGTCTCCGCCACCGGACGTCCCCGCCGGGCTGACCGGCTGGTCGTCGACCTCGACCCCGGTGAGGACGCCGGCCTCCAGCAGTGCTGCCAGGTGGCCCTCGAGGTGCGCGACCGGCTCGGCGGCGCGGGCCTGGAGGTGGTGCCGGTGCTCTCCGGCAGCAAGGGCCTGCACCTGTACGCGCCGCTGCGGCCGCGCCGGGCCTCCGAGGACGCCACGGCCGTCGCCAAGGAGCTGGCCGAGGGGCTCGCCCGCGACCACCCGCGCCTCGTGACGGCCACGATGACCAAGACACGCCGAGTCGGGCGCGTCTTCCTGGACTGGTCGCAGAACGCCGCGTCCAAGACCACGGTGAGCCCCTACTCGCTGCGCGGGCGGGACCGGCCGACCGTCGCGGCCCCCGTCACGTGGGCCGAGGTGGAGGCCGGCGCGGAGGACCCGCTGGGCCTGGAGCAGGTCACGCTCGGCGAGGCGCTGGCCCGGGTCGCCGAGCACGGCGACCTCGCCACGGCGCTCGTCCCCACCCGCTGAGGGCGCGGCACGGCGCGGCCCGCTCGCGCGGTTCGGAGCACACCTGCGCACACGTGTTACCGAACCGTGGACCGGTGGTGGCGCCCACGTGGCGGCCCTGTGCGGGGTCGGCTCCTAGCGTGGTCGTACCGACCAGGCAGCAGACCGGGAGACGCCCGGCGAGGTCGGCCGCAGGAGGTGTCCCCCATGACCACCGTGCCCGTTCCCGGCCAGGTCCTCCACGCCCGCACGCTCCGGGTGCTCGCCGTCCCGGCGGCCGTCGTCGCGGTGTTCGCGCTGGCCGTGTGGATCTCCGGCACCCCGCTGCGCGCCCCCGGGTCGCCCGAGAGTGCGGTCACCCTGGCGACGGAGGGCTCCGCCGCCGTCCTCACCGTCGCGGCCCTCCAGCCGGGGGAGTCGATGACGCGGTCGGTCTCGATCAGCAACGCCGGCCCGGAGGAGGCCCGCCTCTCGCTCACCGAGAGTGGTGCGGCCACGGACGCCGCGGACGGCGCGCTGTGGCTGGAGATCCGCCGCGACGGGCAGCAGGTGTACGCCGGAGCGTTCGGCGCGATGGCCGACTTCACCACCGACCAGGGCACGCTCGCGGCGGGCGCGGAGGCCACGTTCACCTTCACCGTCTCGCTGCCGGAGAGCGCACCGGCGCTCACCGAGGACGACGCCCCCGCCGTCGTCCGCTACACCCTCGGGACGACCTCCTGAGAGGCGGTGCCAGCAGACCCCGCCCGGCGGTGGAAAGTATCGGCAAGGGCGTCTTGACCAGGCACGATGCGACGTCGCAACGGCGTCGGAGGCGGTCTCGGATCGGGCGTACGTGGCCCGGCCGACGCCGCGTGCCTCTATGCTCGGGCCATGGCTCAGCGGGTGCTCGTGGTGGAGGACGAGGAGGACATCGCCTTCCCCCTCGTCCGGACGCTGGAGCGTGAGGGCTACGACGTCTCCTGGGTCGACTCCGGCGAGCGTGCGCTGGCCGACCTCGAGGGGGTCGCCGCGGACGTGGTGATCCTCGACCTCGGCCTGCCCGACATGGACGGCCTCGAGGTCTGCCGCCGCGCCCGCGAGAGCGGCTTCGGTGGGGCGATCATGATCGTCACGGCCCGCGCCGCCGAGCTGGACCGCGTGGTCGGGCTCGACTACGGCGCCGACGACTACCTCTCCAAGCCGTTCGGCCTGGCCGAGCTCCAGGCGCGCGTGCGCGCGCTCCTGCGCCGCACCCAGAACGGCTTCGCGCCCTCCGTGCCCGAGGACCCCAACGGCCTGCGCATCGACGCGGCCGCGCGCCGCGTGTACGCGGGCGACCAGGAGGTCCCGCTGACCGGCAAGGAGTTCGAGGTGCTCAGCATCCTCGCCTCCCACCGCGACAAGGTGGTCTCCCGCGGCCGGTTGATGGCCGACGTGTGGGACGAGAACTGGTACGGCTCCACCAAGACCCTCGACGTCACCATCGGGCGGCTGCGGCAGAAGCTCGAGTCGGTCGGCGTGACCGACAAGGTGGTCGCGGTCCGCGGGGTCGGCTTCCGGCTCGAGGCGGGGCAGGTCCAGGCCACCTCGGGGTGATGCCTGCGCCGCGCGCGGAGTCGCTAGCGTCGCGCCCGTGACGAAGAGCGAGAAGAAGGACGACGGCAGCGACCGCGGCACCCGACCGGTCGAGACCTGGCTGACCGACATGGACGGCGTGCTCGTCCACGAGGAGGAGGCCATCCCCGGGGCGGCGGACTTCATCGACCGGCTCCGCGAGTCCGACTGCTCCTTCATGGTGCTGACGAACAACTCGATCTTCACCCCGCGCGACCTGTGCGCCCGCCTCTCGCGCAGCGGCATCGAGGTGCCCGAGGAGGCGATCTGGACCTCCGCGCTGGCCACCGCCCAGTTCCTGCACGAGCAGCGGCCCGGTGGCTCGGCCTACGTCGTCGGCGAGGCCGGCCTGACCACCGCGCTGCACGAGGTCGGCTACGTCATCACCGACGAGGACCCGGACTACGTGGTGCTCGGCGAGACCCGCACCTACTCCTTCGAGGCGATCACCCGGGCGATCCGGCTGCTGGAGAAGGGCGCCCGCTTCATCGCCACCAACCCCGACGCGTCCGGCCCGAGCCGCGAGGGCAAGCTGCCCGCCACCGGGTCCGTCGCGGCGCTCATCGCGACCGCCACCGGTCGTCAGCCCTACTACGTGGGCAAGCCGAACCCGATGATGATGCGCTCGGCGCTGAACAAGCTGGACGCGCACTCGGAGACCACGGTGATGGTCGGCGACCGGATGGACACCGACGTGAAGGCCGGCCTGGAGACGGGCCTGCGCACCGTGCTGGTGCTCTCCGGATCGACCACCCAGGAGGAGGCCGACATCCACCCCTACGGCGCCACCCGGGTCTTCGACTCGGTGGCCGACCTCGTCGACCTCGTCGGGAAGCCGTTCCCCACCGACTGACACCCGGTGCACCCGGTGCGCCCGGTGCACCCGGCGTCGCCCCCGGGTGCACTACCGTGCTCGACATGATGGTCCTGACGCCCCTGCGCTGGGTGCTCGCCTGGCTGCTGCTCGTCGTCGCCGACTTCCGGGTGAACGGCTTCGACCTGCTGCCCGACGCCCTGGGCTGGTCGTCGCGGGCGCGCTGCTGCTCTCGCTCGGGTCGTTCCAGGCCTGGTTCACCGCCGCCGGGTGGGTGGCGCTGACCGCCGGCGCGCTCAGCCTGCTCGAGTACGTCGGCCTCGACGGCGGGGCGCTGGTCGGGGTGCTCGACTCGCTCGCGCAGACCGCCCTGGTGTGGACCGCGGCGACGGCGGTCGTGGCGCTGGTGCCGCCGCTCGCGGGGGAGGGACGGGTGCTGCGCTGGTACTCGGTCGGCACCCTCGTCCTGCTGTCACCGGTGGTGCTGCTGGACGGCGCCGTCGCCCCGCTGGGCCCGGGCGGCGACGTCGTGGTCGGCCTCGGCGCGGCCGCGTTCATCCTGGTCGAGGTGGTCTGGTTCGTGAGCTACCTCTGGCGGGCCGCCGCCCGCCCGGTCGACCCGCGGCTGGTCAGCCCTGGGCCAGCAGCTCCCGCACCCGGGGGATGACCTCGGTGCCGTAGAGGCGCACCGACTCCATCCGCTGCTCGTGCGGCAGCGCGCCGACGGAGTACTTCAGCTGGAAGCGGGAGAGCCCCAGCTCGCGGCAGGCCCAGGCGATCTTCTGGGCCACGGTCTCGGGGGAGCCGACGAACATGGCGCCCGTGGGCGAGGCGCCCTGCTCGAAGGCGATCCGCGAGTACGGGCCCCAGCCACGCTCGCGGCCGAGGCGCTCGTAGAGGTCCTTCTGGTGCGGGAACAGCTGCTCGCGGGCCAGCTCGTCGGTGGCGGCCACGTGGCCGGGGGAGTGCATGCCGATCGGCAGCAGCTCCTGCCCGGACTCGGCCAGCGCGCGACGGTAGAGGTCGGCGAACGGCACGAACTGGCCGGGCGAGCCGCCGATCACGGCGAGCACCAGCGGCATCCCGAAGGACGCGGCCCGCACGACCGACTGCGGTGAGCCGCCGACGGCGATCCACGCCGGCACGCCGGCCTCGGTGCGCGGGTGCACGGTCTGGTTGCTCAGCGGTGCCCGCTTCGAGCCGTTCCAGGTGACCGGCTGCTCGCGCTGGAGGGCGTGGAAGAGCTCGACCTTCTCGTGGAAGAGCACCTCGTAGTCGTCCAGGTCGTAGCCGAACAGCGGGAAGGACTCGATGAAGGAGCCGCGGCCCAGCTGCACCTCGGCGCGGCCGTGCGAGATGGCCTGGAGCGTGGCGAAGCGCTGGTAGACGCGCACCGGGTCGTCGGAGGAGAGCACGGTGACGCCGGTGCCCAGCCGCAGGCGCTCGGTCTGCCCGGCGATCGCGGCCAGGACGACGTCGGGCGCGCTGATCGCGTAGTCGGGGCGGTGGTGCTCGCCCAGGCCGAGGTAGTCGACGCCGACCTGGTCGGCCAGCACCGCCTCGGCAACGGTCTCGCGGATGGCCTCGGCCTGGTGCTGGGGCGACCCGTCGGCCTCGCGGCCCACGTCGCCGAAGGTGTCCAGCCCGAGCGTGGGGTGCTCGGGGGAGCCGAGGACCGACAGATCAAGTGCGTTCACATTCAACGACTCTACGCCGGTGTCGTGGACGTGGCGGACACCCCGTCGTGGCGCCGCGCCGGTCACCTCGGTGAGTGCGGTGCGTCACCACCGCCCTGCCTAGGGTGGGGGACGTGAGCACCGGAGCCCCCGTCGTGTCCGTCGTCGGCAGCCTCAACGCGGACCGGGTGCTGCGCGTGCCCGACCTGCCGCGCGGCGGCCAGACCGTCACCGCCCTGCGCACCCGCACCCTGCCCGGCGGCAAGGGGGCGAACCAGGCCGTGGCGCTGGCGCGGCTCGGGTGCCACGTCCGGATGCTCGGGGCGGTGGGCCACGACCCGGACGCCACGCTGCTGCGCTCGGCGCTGCGCCAGGAGCGGATCGACGTCGAGGGGCTCCAGGAGGTCGCCGGCCCCAGTGGCGGCGCGACCGTACTGGTCGACCAGGCGGGCGAGAACGTCATCGTGGTGACACCGGGCGCCAACGCCCAGGTGGACGCCGACGAGGTGCTCGGCCGGCTCGCCGGCGCCGGGCCCGTCGACGTGCTGCTGCTCCAGCTCGAGCTGCCCGTGGCCGCCGTGGAGAAGGTGGCCCGCGAGGCCCGTGGCATGACGCAGCGGATCGTGCTCAACGCCGCCCCCGCCACCGAGCTCTCCCACGAGCTGCTGGGGCTGGTGGACGTGCTGGTCGTCAACGAGCACGAGGCGCGCGAGCTGACCGGGCTGGCCGACCCGACCCGCGCGGTCACCCGTCTCGCCGCCCAGGTGCGCGAGCTGGCAGTGGTCACCCTCGGCAGCCGTGGCGGGCTCTACGCCGGCGTCGTCACCGGTGAGTTCTCCGCCGTCGCCGCCGACCAGGTGGCCGACACCACCGGCGCCGGGGACTGCTTCGTGGCGGCGCTGTGCGACGGCCTCGCCCGGTGCGCGGACGCCGCCTCGGACCTGCCCGGCGTCCTGGACCGCGCGGCGCGCGCCGCCGCGCTCTGCGTCGGCCGGCACGGTGCGCAGCCCGCGATGCCCACCCGCGCCGAGCTCGACGACTGACCTGCGGCCTACCCCCGCGGCACCTGCTGCACGAGCGAGACCAGCTCCTCCTCGGTGGGCACGCACCGGTCGAGCAGCACGCGCAGCAGCAGGTAGCCGGACCAGGAGTCCATGAGCAGGTCGGCCCGCCAGCCGTCGCCGAGCGCGCCGGCCTCGCGCCAGCGCTGGACGACCTCGATGCCGTGCTCGCTGCGGCGGCGCAGCAGGTCGCCGAGGTGGCGCTGACCCTCGTCGCCCCACTCGGCGATCGCGCTCGCGACCACCGAGGGGTCGCCGAGCAGCAGGAGCATGCCCAGGGTGTCGTGCAGGTGGGCCAGCAGGTCCCCGTCCACGTCGCCGGTGTCGATGGCGGGCACCGTGGTCAGCTCCGGGGTGAACGCGGCGGTGATGACGGCGGCTCGGTGGGGCCAGCGCCGGTAGAGGGACGCCTTGCCGACCCCGGCCGCGGCGGCGATCCGGTCCATGGTCACCGCGTGGTAGCCGAGGTCGCGCACGAGCGTGCGGGTCGCCTCCAGCACCTTCTCGTCGAGCGCGGCGTCACGGGGGCGCCCTCGACCGGGCCGGGCGCTGGGTGGTGTCTGCATCGCAGGTCAGCCTAGGCGCTCGCTGTGCCTGCGGCCGCTGGTCCGGACCTCCGGAATATCGAGACTGACTGTCTCGTTAATCTCTCTGTGTGGGGCCCGTCACGGTGACGAGCCCGTCTTCCCAGGAGGTTCCAGCGATGCAGCGCTTCACCCACAAGGCCGTCCTGATCACCGGTGGCGGCTCCGGCCTCGGCCGCGCGGCCGCCGTCCGGCTGGCCGAGGAGGGCGCCTCGCTCGCCCTCGTCGACGTCAGCGAGAAGGGCCTGGCCGAGACCGCCGCGGCCGTCGCCAAGGTGGCCCCGGACGCCAGGGTCCTCACGATCACCGCCGACGTCTCCGACGAGGAGCAGGTCAAGGCCTACGTCGACCGCACCGTCGCCGAGCTCGGCAGCATCGACGGCTTCTTCAACAACGCCGGCATCGAGGGCAAGCAGGACCTCACCGAGGACTTCGGCGTCGACGTCTTCGACAAGGTCGTCTCCATCAACCTGCGCGGCGTCTTCCTCGGCCTCAAGCACGTGCTCGCCCAGATGAAGAAGCAGGGCTCCGGCATGGTGCTCAACACCGCCTCGGTCGGCGGCATCCGCGGCGTGGGCAACCAGTCGGGCTACGCGGCCGCCAAGCACGGCGTGGTCGGCCTGACCCGCAACTCCGGCGTCGAGTACGGCAAGTTCGGCGTCAACGTGAACGCGATCGCCCCCGGCGTCATCCTCACGCCGATGGTCGAGGCGTCCTTCCGCCAGCTCGACCCGGAGAACCCCGAGGAGGCCGGCAAGGCCTTCGTGCAGGTGAACCCGAAGCAGCGCTGGGGCCAGCCCGAGGAGGTCGCCTCCGTGGTGGCGTTCCTGCTCTCCGAGGACGCGGCGTTCATCAACGCCACCACCATCCCGGTCGACGGCGGGCAGTCCGAGAAGTACTGAGGTGGTCATCGCGGAGCCGGGGACGCACCAGGTGCGTGCCGGGCTCCGCGATCCTTGCGGAGCGCGTTGTCCCCAGGCCTGGGGATCAAGTGTGTAGGCGTTCTTTACCCGGGGTAGAAGGGTCGGGCACGGCGTCGCCCTGTTCCTGACGGGGAGACCGACGACTCCTCTCGGGACGGAGCCGCATGACCCCCTCGACCACGACCGACCTCGCCTCCTCCGCGGCTGCCCCTGCGCGGACGGACGCGGCGCTGGTGGAGCAGCTGGACGCCGAGCTGCGGGTGCTGGTGCGCCGTGAGGGCGTGGACCCGCAGGTGGAGTCCGCCGTGGTGCGGCGCCTCGCGACCTCGCTCGTGCGTGCCCACGACGAGCGTTCACTGACGGGCGCGGTGGCGCCGGTCGACGACGTCGAGGCGCTGGTGGCCGAGCTGGTGGCGCGGGTCAGCGGGTTCGGTCCGCTGCAGCCGCTGCTGGACGACCCCGAGGTCGAGGAGGTCTGGATCAACGACCCCTCCCGGGTGTTCGTGGCCCGCCGGGGGCGCCACGAGCTGACCAACCTGCGGCTGACCCGCGGGCAGGTCGACGAGCTGGTCGAGCGGATGCTGAAGAGCTCCGGGCGCCGGATCGACCTGTCCCGGCCGTTCGTGGACGCGATGCTGCCCGAGGGGCACCGGCTGCACGTGGTGCTGGAGGGCATCAGCCGCGGGTTCTCGGCGGTGAACATCCGCAAGTTCGTGCTGCGCGCCGCGCGCACCGCCGACCTGGTCGAGCTGGGCAGCCTCACCAGCGAGGCAGCCGCCTTCCTCGAGGCGTCCGTGCGTGCGGGGCTGAACATCCTGGTGGCCGGTGGAACGCAGGCTGGCAAGACCACCATGCTCAACGCCCTGAGCGCCGCGATCCCGGGAGGGGAGCGCGTCATCACCGCGGAGGAGGTCTTCGAGCTGCGGTTCGCGCACCCGGACTGGGTCCCGATGCAGACCCGCCAGGCCGGGCTCGAGGGCACCGGCGAGGTGACCCTGCGCGACCTGGTGAAGGAAGCGCTGCGGATGCGCCCCAACCGGCTCATCGTCGGCGAGGTGCGCGCCGCCGAGTGCCTCGACCTCGTGCTGGCGCTCAACGCCGGGCTGCCCGGCATGTGCACCCTGCACGCCAACTCCGCCCGCGAGGCTCTGCTCAAGATGTGCACGCTGCCGCTGCTGGCCGGCGAGAACATCTCCAGCCGGTTCGTGGTCCCCACGGTCGCCACCTCGGTGGACCTCGTCGTCCACCTCGGCCTCGACCCCCGCGGACGACGGCACGTCAACGAGATCGTCGCCGTGCCGGGCCGCGCCGAGGGTGACGTGATCGAGACCGAGCCGATCTTCACCCGCCGTGGCGGGCAGCTCGTGCGGGCGCACGGCACCCCGCCCCGTCCGGAGCGCTTCGAGCGGCTGGGCATCGACGTGCACGCGCTGCTGGCGGGTGGTCGCTGATGGGCGCCCTCGTCGGTCTCGGGGTGGGTCTGGGCCTGCTGCTCGTCTGGTCGGCGTTCGCCGTGCCGCGCGCGGAGAAGCCGAGCGAGCCGCCGGGTCCGGGGCGCGTCGAGCGGCTGCTGGCCTCCGCCGGCCTGCGGGAGGTCTCGCCGCGCGGGTTCGTGGCGCTGTGCGCCGGGCTCGGCCTGGTCGTCGCCCTGGTCGTCTGGGTCGTCACCCTCACCCCGCCCGTGGCGCTGGCCTTCGGCGCCCTGGCCTCCTACCTGCCGGTCGGCATCGTCTCCGGGCGCGCGACCCGCCGCCAGCGCGAGCTGGCCGAGGTCTGGCCCGAGGCGGTGGACGACCTGTCCTCCGCCGTGCGCGCGGGCATGTCGCTGCCCGACGCCCTCGGCGCGCTCGGCGTCCGCGGGCCCGAGGCCCTGCGCCCCGCGTTCACCTCCTTCGCGCTCGACTACCAGGTCTCCGGACGCTTCGGGGACTGCCTCGACCGGCTGAAGGCCGACCTGGCCGACCCCGTCGGCGACCGGGTGCTCGAGGGCCTGCGCGTCGCACGCGAGGTGGGCGGCGGCGACCTGGGTCGCCTGCTGCGCAACCTCTCGACCTTCCTGCGCGAGGACGCCCGGACCCGGTCCGAGCTGGAGTCCCGCCAGGCCTGGACGGTCAACGGCGCCCGCCTCGCGGTCGCGGCGCCGTGGCTGGTGCTGCTGCTGATGTCGGGCAACCCCGACCTCATGCGCGCCTACTCCACGCCGACCGGCGCGATCATCCTGGCGGTCGGGGCGGGCGCCTGCGTGCTCGCCTACCGCGTGATGATGCGCGTGGGCCGGCTGCCCCGGGAGAAGCGGGTGCTGGCATGACCGACTCCCTCCTGGTCCCGCTGCTGGCTCCGCTGGTGGTGCTCGACCCGGCCGTCGTCGGGGGCCTGCTCGGCGGCACGGCCGCCGCCGGCGTCATCCTCGCCGTGGGCCGGGTGCGCGCGTTGCGCCGCCCGCAGCTCTCCGTGCGGGTGCTGCCCTACGTCCGCGACCTGCCGCAGGTCGGCCGCGCGCCGTTGCCCGGCGTCGCCCCGGCGTCCCGGACGTCGGCCCTGGTCGGTGTCTTCGGGCCGCCGGTGCGCTCCGCGGCCGCGCTGGTCGAGCGGGTGCTCGGTGGCAGCGCGTCCGTCCGGCGGCGCCTGGACCGGGCGGGCCTGGAGCAGAGCGTGCACGACTTCCGCGTCGAGCAGGTGCTGTGGGGCCTGGCCGCGTTCACCGTCGCGGCCGGCGTCGGGCTCGTGCGGACCCTGGCGGACCCCGGCTCGGTGCTCGGTGCGGTGGCCCTGTGCGCCGTCGCGCTGGCCCTCGGCGTGCTCGGCCGCGACTGGTGGTTGGGGCAGCAGGTCACCAAGCGCGAGCGACTGGTGCTCGCGGAGCTGCCGACGCTGGCCGAGCTGCTCTCGCTCGCGGTCGCGGCGGGGGAGAGCCCCGTCGGCGCACTGTCCCGCGTGGTGGCCCGCTCCCGCGGCGCCTTCTCCGAGGACCTCGCCGGGGTGCTCGGCGAGATCCGCACCGGCGCGCCCGTCGCCCAGGCCTTCGACCGGCTCGCCGCCCGCACCGGGCTGCCGGCCGTGGCCCGGTTCGCCCAGGGCATCGCCACCGCGGTCGAGCGCGGCACGCCGCTGGCCGACGTGCTGCACGCCCAGGCCGCCGACGTGCGGGAGTCCGGGCGCCGCACCCTCATCGAGTCGGCCGCCCGCCGCGAGGTGCTGATGATGGTGCCGGTCGTCTTCCTCGTCCTGCCCGTCACGGTGCTCTTCGCCTTATGGCCTTTATGGGTAATACGACGGGTAACTGGGATGGTCCATCGGACCGAAGATCTTGCGGTCAGGTGGCTCGGAGCGACTGAGCGCCCCTCTAAGGGCCTGAGGGGATCGGAGTGGTGGCTCCATTCACTCGCCACCTGTTAGGGCGCGAGAGGGGCTCCTATGGGCATCCTTGCTGCGCTCAGTGCTCCCTGACGGGATGGAGGGCAGCCTGGCTGCCAGGCGGTAGGGGGTGTAACCCCGTCTCGCCCTGTGGTGGGACCGCTACGTCATGGCACTCAGGGTTGTGCCACGGTTCTGCGGTCGCGACAGGGTGGGGTATGACCCCCACGCGACTCCGCGGGGGACCGCAGGGTCTTGACGTCTCTGAGCGTGCGCAGGTTCTTGGGTTCATCCCACGGCCTCGAAGACGTTTTGCTGCAGGTAAAGTTATGCATGAGCAGGTGGGCCGGCCCATCCGCAGGCGGGGGACTAGCTTCTTTTCGTCTTACAGAGCACGCGCGAGGCTCAGTGAGTAGGGTTGCCCTGTCGTTTCATGAAAGTGCCTGGCGTTATCCATCTCAGGTATCCTAAAAGGAGTTACCCCCTGTGTCGGACATATGGTGCATCTACTCTGCTGATAACCAAGTGTCTCGAAACAACTTGAAGCACGGTATCGCCACGTCAACCTGGGGACTCGCGAGGGGCTTCTCAGGCGGCGAGCCTGTGCTGGGTGACTTTGTCATCTTTGGAGAAAAGGTTGCTGGCGGTCCTCGCGGCGGACAGTGGGATACGTCAAGGATCGACGTTGTTCTGTGCGAGGTGACGTCCAGTCCGTTTGCGGGTCGCGCTCCTCATTGGCCAGACGAGATGGCCACTGGAGAGGTCAAGTACAACCCACGCTTTGGGATCTCTTACATCGGTGATCTTCAGCGAGTGAACACTCGGGGCGGACCCCTCCCTCCTGCGGTGAGCGAAACTCTCCGGCAGTCTGGTGTTAGCGGCTACGTGAAGGTTGCTCGGGACGTTGACATCGCAGACCTGATGGCTGGGATGGGCATCGGTGCAGGGGCAGCGCAAACTGCACCCGTGGGTGTGGGCATGCCTAGCCCGGACGAACGACGTGCGGGTGGGCAAGGAAGGCAGACGGACGCCGATCTCAATCGTGCTACGGAGCGTCGTGCTGTTGAACTTGCAACTGCTCACATGCTCCAGCATGGCTGGACTGAAGTTATTCCCCTTGGGAAGCCGTACGATCTCGTTTGTCGGCGTGACGACGGTCAAGAGAAGCACGTGGAGGTAAAGGGGTCATCGGGTGCCACGGGTTCGGTCATCTACACAAGAAATGAAGTTGCTCATTTCAGACGGTGCCCGCATGGGGCGGACCTTATTGTCGTTCGCGATATCGAGCTAACCCTTGATGATGACGGCGCAGTCACGGCTACCGGTGGTGAGCTGAAGCATGTTGCTAACTACCGAGCCCCTGATGCTGACCTGAAGGTGCTCACGTTCCAGGGTAGAGTTACATGGTAACGGGATTTATGGAGAGTGCGTGCTGCTGCTCTATAAGTAGGAGTCCTACTGATTGGATTTGTGGCGGTGAGTGAATTTAGTAGCTGGATTCCTATCCATGGTGTACTTGCGACAACCCATCGGATCGAGGCCTATGGCGGAACCAGGTTCCCCAAAGCGTTTCTTGAGCAACTAGCAGTTGATATCAATCACCGTGGCTTGCCTATGTCGCAGAACCATGACGAGAGCAGGCGGCTCAGGACCAAGAACTTTCGCGCGTTCGTCAAGGATCTTGAGGACGGGGAGTTCGGGCTAGCTTTCGGTGCCGAGATCCACCCTGAGGATGTCGGCGCCCTGGAGCAGATGTCCGGCATTTCGTTGACGATGACCGCGCCGCTTGCTGGGGAGTCGGGAGGTCGGCCCAGCGGTCGACTCCTGATCGCGGGCAATGCAGCGTGGTTCCCAGACGATGCCTTAGCTGATGCACGCGGGGTCTTGTCGGCTGTGATCCCGGATGTGACTGTCCGAAGGCTGTACGAGTACTCCTTCGATCCTGACCCGAACGTCGTTATCGACGTGCTTGGGAGTGCCTGGTCTTTGATCGGCGGCAACTTGCTCTGGGACGCGATCAAGATGTTGCTAAGCGGGAGACTGGCGCTCGGGAGTCGAAGTTCGGCGTCGACCAGGATCACTATCAAGATCTCCGAGGGAGACAGAACCTCGATCGCGACTGTGGAGAGTGAAAGCCCGGCTGCTGTTGAACTGGCCCTGAAGTCGTTCGACAAGGTTGCCGAGCAGATGCTGGGCGGTAGCGCGCCTCAGCCCACGGTGAGGTGGAACAAAACCACTGATCGCTGGGACGACGAATAAGGGCGCCTGGCGCTGGCAGTTATGGGGGTGCGATCCGAGACTCGCGCGCTCTGCGGGTGCCATTAGTTTGGCCTCGTCAGCCGTGTCGACTTGCCTCTCTGGCCGATCCCGAGGTTCGGAATCTCCAGCGAAGGCGCTCATCGCAAGTTGTCGAAGATTGCCGTATCGAGAATGACCCGGCGGATGCTCCGCTTGTCTGCGAAAGGCACGATGCGGTCGGGTGCGGGGGCTTCTTCTACATCGCTGAAGAGAAACGCTTCAGGGGAAGCCTTCGTTCGCTTTAGGTCTACGTAGGTGCCGTAGTCAAGAGCGTAGATGTTGTATCTCTGCCCAGGGTTTTCTTTGTCGCTGTAGCCTCGCTCGATCAAGTGGATCAATCGTAAATCGAAGAGTGACTGGATCATCGGGTGATCGGCCCGTTCTCGAGACAGCATGAACATCTTGGTGGAGCGGTTTCCGATCACGTCTGTGATGATCTTGTGGAGTGCAACTCTCTGCACGTCGGACAGCGAGGCCGACTTATCAGTTTCGTACCAGTCTCGTGCGGCCTCTTCCACGGAGTGCATGTCGATACGCGCGCGGCCAGAAGACTTCGCCTTGAAGAACGCCGATCCAAAGATGCCCAAGAAATCTCGGACCACCCCCTCGCCTGCCCTCACCAGTTCGACAAAGGTCCCGCGCTCGCTGAACATCCGAGACCTGAAGGAGGCTGCGTCGCGCAGGGAGTGCTCGTCGGTGGCTTCGCTATTGAGGCCGGAAGTCACGTGCTTAAAAAGCAGTGCGGCAAAGATTTCTTCAACTTTGTTTTGGTTCCGCTCGTACACGTAGTAGTCGTCGAGGTCTAGGTTTGCGGTGATGTCAGGGCCAAGCTCGAAGCCAATAACGTTGCCGCCTTGCGGCTGTGGAACGCTGAAGCGGGATCTATACTCCAACGAACCGATTTTTACGGTGATGCGGTTGCTCGGGAAGATGGACCTCTTGAGAAACTCCGCAATAAAGGGCTGTAGGTCGGTGGGGATTGAAGTCCACTCGTCGATCATCAGCACCAAGTGCTCGACGCCCATCGCGGCAAGGGCCTGATCGAGAACCTGGTAAATCTCGCTGAAGACGATGGTCTCTCGTAGGGCCTCGGTGAACTCGACCTCTTGCTGCCCGGAGCTGGTTCGCGTGCTCCCGAGGTCGAGACCAGCGGTGGGTCCGGTTTGGCTCAGTCCGGCTTGTATCCCGGCTGCAGTGGAGTTGCTCTGGGAAGTGGCGTTGCGGATGGTCCTCTGGTTTACCTGGGCAGTCTTCTGCGTGATGAATTCTGCAAGCCGACTTACCTCCTCGATGCCCGCGCCGTCACCGGCAGGATCCGTGGCGATGTCGAGGAGACGGCTCTGGACCAGTGACAACAGATCTTTGAAGACGGCGACGCATCGGTCAGCCGGAGCCTGGCTAGTGTCAGTGAACAGGTGGGCGCTGCCGAGCAGTCGGATATCTAGGTAGATGACGTAGGTGCCGGGATCGTTTTCAAGCTCGGCGCCAAGGACCTGCAGTACGTGAGTCTTCCCAGTGCCACGGCGTCCGTAAAGGATTTGGTTGCCAAAGTTGTTCACCTGAGGCATAACCCCGGTCTCGACGTAGGTCTCGCGAAGGACATCGGTTTTCTGCTGGCGTTCCGAGCGAGACACGATGTTACTGACGGCACTTGCCATGCGCGCGTCGTCAAGAAGTGCTTCTGTCACGAGGTCCCCTCTCCTTGGGCACAATCAACTTAGTGCCAAAGGGTAGGTCCCGGCGTGGAAACGGTAAAGATCGCCCGAACAGCCCTTCTTGGGCAGCGGCCGAGCCTGGCATCGGTGGAGGTGGTGGCAGGTGGGCCTTGGGTGGCCGCGTCAGCGGCCCTTGCCTGGCATCGGTGGAGGTGGTGGCAGGTGGGCCTTGGGTGGCCGCGTCAGCGGCCCTGCCTGGCATCGGTGGAGGTGGTGGCAGGTGGGCCTTGGGTGGCCGCGTCAGCGGCCCTTGCCTGGCATCGGCAGAGGTGGTGGCGAGGGGGTATCTGCTGCTACCAGGTAGACCTGTTAGCAAGTAAACCTGTTAGCTAGTAAACCTGTTAGGAAGTAAACCTGTTAGGAAGTAAGGAGTTAGGAAGTAAGGGGTTAGGAAGTAAGGGGTTAGGAAGTAAGGAGTTAGGAAGTAAGGAGTTAGGAAGTAAGGAGTTAGGAAGTAAGGGGTTAGGAAGTAAGGAGTTAGGAAGTAAGGAGTTAGATTTTAACTGGCTTGGTAGTGCCCCTCTGGTGACACCTATGACGGGATGGTCAATCGGTAGACGCTGGCCTTGCCTGAGCCTCCCGTGCCTCGACTCTCCTGTGTGACCCATCCATGTTCCCGCAGGTACTTCAGAGATCGGGACACGGTTGACTTGCTGGTCCCGGTCCTCTCGACCAGCAGAGCGTTGGATGGGTGGGCCTTGGACCCGTCCGCGTTGGTGTACGTCGATAGGACAAGTGCCACGTGCTGGCAGCCAGGAGTCATGCCCTCGTCGATCGAGCGGGCAATCAGGGTCGTCTGCCAGATCAACTTGTTAGCGGGGGTAGACGCGACCCGTTGCTCTGGTTTCAGCACCTCAGCGTCATGGTCGTACTCGGGGTTGTCTGAGGGGCGGTGAAGTGTTGCCAACGTCGGCTTCCTTTTCTTGGGCGTTCTCAGGCGTCGTCGTCTGCGTAGTCATCGCCGAGCATTGCTAGCACCTTGGCGTCGCGCTCAGCCAAAATCTCTTGCTTTACTGAAAGGCTTGCCGGATTGTTACCGGCTACTAGGGGGCTCAGGCGGTCAGGGTTACGTGACCAGACGGAAACCTGTTCAGAGATGGGGCGGTTGCGGCGTCGCTGACGAGAGTGCAACTCGATGTCCACGATGGCTTGCAGGGCCAAGCGCTTGTCACTCAGTGAGAGGGCAAGGAAGTTGTCGATCCTCGCCTTGGCGAGGGCTGCTGCGGTTCGGGTATCTCCCCCTGAAGTTGCGAGCCTCGCTTGCAGGTCTTCGCGCTGCTTTCCGGCTGCCGCCAGAGCAAGACTCCACGTTTCCTCCGATATGGAACCGTCAGTGAACCGTTCCGTGATGAGTCGCTCCCGACGGTCGAGAGCTTCTATCTCTGCGACGAGGTGATCGGCCGCTTCTGTCTCGCCAACGTCCGGCAGCACTCTGCTGCTATCGAAGATCTCGCCCGCCGAGGATGTGAGCGCGTTGAGCACGAACGTGTCGGCTGCTTCTCGCTCAGTAGTGAGATGGTCGCCGGACGGGTTGCTGCACTTGTAGACCTTCTTGCCGTTACTGGAACCTGCCTGGACTTTGTGGCCACAGGTGGCGCACTTGGCGATGCCTGAGAGGAGGTTCTCGGCTCGTCGCCCGCTACCCGCAGCCTTGCCAGTCCGCCTCGCTGGATCACCGAGCAGGGCTTGTAGTTGACGCAGAGTCGACTCGGGGAGGATTGGTTCCCAAGCCCCAGGGCCAATCTCCTTGCCTTGGTAGGTGTTGATGCCTGCGTTGACTGGGTTCAAGAGGATGGTCTTAACCCCGTTGTGTGTCCAACCGTCTGCGCCCTGACTGCTCCGTGGCGTGGTGACTCCCGACGCCCGCCATTCTCTTGCGATCCCCTTCAGGGATTGTCCTGACAGCACATCTGCTGCCGCCTTGCGGATCATCTCGGCTTGCTCCGGGATCAGGTTCTTGTCGAGGTCGTACCCGAAGGATGCCCAACCGCTCTTCCAGGGCTGCCCCTCGGCTCGACGCTGCGCGTTGGCAGCCCGCTGACGCTCTCCCTTCCGCTCGACCTCCATCTGAGCGACAGAACCGAGGATGGTTGCGACTGCTCTTCCCTGCGGCGTGGACAGGTCAAGGTCGCCGTCGACGGTCACGACGCTGACGTTGTGCTCACGAAACAGGTCGATGATCGAGACGAGTTCTCGGACCGTGCGGGTAACTCGGTCGACCTTCCAGGCCAACACGATGTCGACCTCTTCGGCTCGGACCCTCTCTAGAACTCGGCTCCAGGCGGGTCGCACTTTGCCCGAGTAGGCCGATGTCGAGATGTCGGCCTCTACGTCCACAACCTCGTAGCCCCGGAGGTTGGCGAACGTCCGGCACGACTCCTCCTGACGCTGGTTGCTCTGGCCCTCGCCTGAGTCGTCGCGAGACACGCGGGTGTAGATGAGGGCGCGCTTGGCAGGAGAGTCGTTCACGGACGTACCGTAACACCTGTAAAGGTCACAGAGCGTTCGCCTTCTACCCCGGCCTCATCGGCCTGAGCCTCAGCGTCACCTGACCTGGCTCTCTCTGTCCGGCCCCGCTCGCGGGGCGTCTCTCGGGAAAGGAACACCCCATGCACGACGACCGCACCGCCCCTCGCCGCTCCGCGGCGTTCCTCACCACCCTGCGGGTCGCCCTGGCCGGCCTGCTGGTCCTGGCCGCAGCCTCCGACGGCCGCGCCCGCCGCGACGACCGCGGTGACGTGCCCGGCTGGGTCATGGTGACGGTGATGACCGCCGGCATCGTCGCAGCGATCAGCGCCTTCGCCGGCCCGGTCATGGCCGACATGGTGCGGGCGGCGCTCGACTCGGTGCAGTGAGCGCACCGCACGTCCGGCGCCCCGCCCGACACCGGGCCACGCCGGGGAGGCGTCGCGGCCAGCGTGGCTCCGCCGTCGTCGACTTCGTGCTGGTCCTCGCGGTGGTGCTCCCGCTCGTGCTCGGCATCCTCCAGCTGGCGCTGACGCTGTTCGTGCGCAACACGCTCGCCTCGGCCGCCTCTGACGGGGCCCGCTACGGGGCCGTGGTCGGGCGTGGGCCCGAGGACGCGCGCGCCCGGACGGTGAGCCAGGCGTCCTCGGTGGTCTCGGGTCGGTTCGCCGACGACGTGAGCGCTGACGTCGTGTCCGTCGACGGCGCACCCACCGTCGTGGTCACCGTGCGGGCCGAGGTGCCCGCGCTGGGCATCGGCGGGCCGGCCGTGGCCTTCGAGGTCTCGGGGAGCGCCGTGCAGGAGACGGAGGAGTGATCGCCCGCGGGGAGCGTCGAGGCCGCGGTGACCGCGGCAGCGCCGTCATCGAGCTGACCTGGTTGGTGATCCTGCTGCTGGTGCCGCTGATCTGGTTCCTGCTCTCGGTCTTCGAGGTGCAGCGCGGTGCGTTCGCGGTCGAGTCCGCGGCGCGCTCGTCGGCGCGTGCCTACGTGCTCGCGGCCGACGACGCGGCCGGTGCCGAGGCGGGGCGGGCGGCCGCCGTCCGGGCCCTGGCCGACCAGGGCGTGGAGAACAGCGCGGACGTGGCCTTCGACTGCGGCGGCTACGCCGACTGCCACTCGGGCACCGCGGTGGTGACGGTGGTGGTGGAGAGCCGGGTGGACCTGCCCTTCCCCGACGTGTTCGGTGTCGGTCCCACGTTCGCGGTGGCGGCCACGCATGCGGTGCCGGTGGGCCGCTACCAGGAGGTGACCCCGTGAACTCTGTCAGTGGGGTGAGCACGGTGGGCGAGCCTCGGGCGAGGAGGAAGGACGACGCCGGCCAGACCACGGTGCTGGTGGTGGGGTTCCTGGTGGTGCTGCTGGGGGCGGTGGCGATCGTGACCGACGCCAGCGCGGCCTACCTGCAGCGCTCGGGGCTCTCGACGCTGGCCGACGGTGCGGCGCTGTACGGGGCGGACGCGGGGGCGGCCGGCACGTCGCTGTACACCGAGGGGGTGCCGGAGGGTGCGTTGCCGGTGGACGCGGACGCGGCGCGGGCGGGTGTGGCGTCCTACCTGGACCAGGTGGGGGCGACGTCGGAGTACCCGGGTCTGAGCGCGGAGGTCTCGGTCAGTGGTGACACCGTCCTGGTGCGGTTGCGCGCACCGCTGGACCTGCCGCTGACGGTGCCGGGCGGACCCGGCGAGGCGACGGTCGCGGCGGAGGGCTCTGCCTCCACCACCACGGACGACTGAGGGCGGCGCACCGTAGGATGCCCGCGCCGTCGAGAGTCGACGAGCGGGAGCGGGAGGAGCGGGCATGAGCGCCCCGGCAGAGCCGCTGCCCGCCCCGCGCGAGGTCCACCGCACCGGGGAGAGCGCCCTGTTCGAGGGCGACTCGATCGCCTGGCTGCGCACGTTGCCGGACAGCAGCGTCGACCTCGTCTTCGCCGACCCGCCGTACAACATCAAGAAGGCGGCGTGGGACTCCTTCGAGTCCGCCGAGGCCTACATCTCCTGGTCGATGGAGTGGATGGTCGAGGCGTCCCGCGTCCTCAAGCCCACCGGCAGCCTGTACGTCTGCGGGTTCCCCGAGGTGCTGGCCGACCTCAAGCACCCGGCGATGCGGCACTTCCACTCGGTGCGCTGGCTGGTGTGGCACTACAGGAACAAGGCGAACCTGGGCAGCGACTGGGGCCGCAGCCACGAGGCGATCCTGCACTTCCGCAAGTCCCGCGCGACGCGGATCGACCAGGACCCGGTGCGCATCCCCTACGGCGCGCACACCCTGAAGTACCCCGGCCGCGCCCAGGCCGAGACCAGCGCCTTCAGCCAGGGGCGCGAGCAGCGGGCCGAGGCCTGGCAGCCGCACCCGCTCGGCGCGAAGCCCAAGGACGTCATCGAGGTCCCGACCACCTGCAACGGCATGGGGGAGAAGACCCCGCACCCGACGCAGAAGCCGGAGGAGCTCGTGCGCAAGTTCGTGCTCGCCTCGAGCGCGGCGGGGGACGTCGTCCTCGACCCCTTCTCCGGGTCGGGCACCACCGCCGTGGTCGCCGAGCAGCTCGGCCGCCGGTGGCTGGCCTGCGAGCTCGAGCCCGAGTACAACGCCTGGGCCGTGCAGCGCCTGGAGAACGTGCAGCCGCGCACCGAGCAGGAGTGGATCGAGCACGACCGGGCCGCGGCGCGCCGGCGGGCGTCCATCCGGTGAGCGGCCCGACGCACGGGGAGGCCCGCGCGGTGCTCAGCACCGACCTGGGCACCCTCCACCAGGGCGACTGCCTGGCCTGGCTGCCGACGGTCGCCGACGCCTGCGTCGACGTGGTCTTCGCCGACCCGCCCTTCAACCTCGACAAGGACTACGGCGCCGGCGTCACCGACCGCCTGGACGACGCCGAGTACCTCGCCTGGTGCGAGCAGTGGCTGCGCGAGTGCGCGCGGGTGCTCAAGCCCGGCGGCGCGCTGTGGCTCTACCACGTGCCGCGCTGGAACATCGAGCTCGGCCACGTCCTCAACGGCCTCGGCCTGACCTTCCGCCACTGGGTCGCGGTGGACCTGAAGATGAGCCTGCCGATCCAGGGGCGCCTGTACCCCTCCCACTACTCGCTCCTCTACTACACGCGCGGCAAGCCAGGACGCTTCGAGCGCCCACGGCTGCCCGTGGAGACGTGTCGGCACTGCGGCGGGGACGTGAAGGACTACGGCGGTCACCGGGCCAAGCTGCACCCTGACGGCATCAACCTCTCGGACGTGTGGACCGACATCACTCCGGTCCGGCACCGCGGCACCAAGAACCGTGGCCCGAACCAGCTCTCGGAGAAGCTGCTGGAGCGGGTGCTGACGATCTCGACCGAGCCCGGCGACGTCGTCCTCGACCCGTTCGGCGGCAGCGGCACCACGTTCGCCGTCGCGGAACGGATGCACCGGCACTGGGCCGGCATCGAGCTGGGCGACGTCGACCCGATCGTCCGTCGGCTCACCGGGCAGGAGACGGCCTACGAGCCCCCGGGGCGCGGGGACGCCGGCAAGGGCGTCCGCTCGGCGGACGTGGACGGTCCGTAAGAGGTCGAGCACGCGCCTCTTCGCAGATGGCGGACGTGGCCGTCCGCATGACGTGCCTTTAGCGCACGGCAGTCGTGTGAAGAAAGGTCTCTTCGGTAAAAGTGTGTGGAGTCACATCTGCATCGTGCAGAAGTGCTCTCACCAGCACGGATGCACAGCGATGCCCCCGTCTTCCCCGCAACCGGCTGTGAGGAAGACGTGAGAACCCCCGTGATGGTTTGGGTTCCCTTCAGGGAGCCTGCCTACGGTCCTCGGGACACATCGCAACGAAGAGCACCACCGGTCCACGGGCGAACGCCGAGTCCTTGCCCCGCCTGTCGACCGGTCCACGTACCCGGCCCGTCGCGGCCGGCCGAGCACCACCAGGGCAGGAGTGGGGGACCCACCTATCGCGGTCCCGACGAACCGGGCTACCGCTCGGGGTGAAGCCGTGCGTGCACGGCCGGGCACCTTTCCGCCCGAACCCGACAGCTCACCTCACAGGCGTGGAAGGGACTCACGTCTTGAAGCTTGCTGCCATGCCCTCGGCGCTGCGCGCCCTGGGGAACCTCACCACCCGCCTGGTCGTCGTCTCGGCCCTCGCCTTCGGCCTCCTCGCGGTCACCTCCGCCGTCACCACGACCGAGAACGGTCCCGCCGCCGCCAACGCGGCACAGAAGCGCACCGCCGCCCACCGCAAGGCGACCCTCCGCAACGTCCGACAGGGCACGCGGGTCGCCTCGAACCAGAAGGGCGACCCCTACCAGTACGGCGCCGACGGCCCGAACCGGTTCGACTGCTCCGGCCTGACGATGTTCTCGTTCCGCAAGGCCGGCTTCAAGCGCATGCCGCGCACGTCCAGCGCCCAGGCCAAGTTCACCGGCCGCATCAAGAAGTCGAACATGCGCCGCGGCGACATGATGTTCTTCTACGGCTCCAGCGGCGTCTACCACGTCGGCATCTTCGCCGGCTGGCGCAACGGCCACCGCATGGTGCTGCACGCTCCCTACAGCAACGGCCGCGTCCGCGTCGAGAAGGTGTGGACGCACAAGTGGTACGGCGGGACGCTCCGGCGCCGCTGACCCCCCACGCGCACCCGGCCTCGCCGGCCGCGTCGCCCGCCCCGCACCGGGGCAGAGCCCCACGACCCCGCCCCGCCTGTGTCCGGCGCGGGGTCGTGGCGCGTCCGGAGGCGCCGCCCGAACCCCGCTCCTCGGCGAGGCGGGGACGCCGGGGAGAACCACTCGGCAGGGCTCCGCGATCGGGCTATGGTGCCCGTCACGTCATCCCGTCGGCTCGCTCGGAGGCCCACCATGACCGCCACCCCCACCGCCACCGCCGTGCCCACCGCCGGGGCCCAGCCACCAGCACCGGCACACAGCCCGGCACGCCGCCGCGTCCCCGGCCAGCGTGCGCTCCTGACCCTGCCGCTGGTCCTGGCCGGGCTCCTGCTGCCCGGCCTGGGTGCCCCAGCCCAGGCGGGCGACACCGGCGTCCTGGGGCTGCCGCTGACCGTCACCGACGCCCGCGGCGACTGGGAGGAGGGCGTGTCCAGCACGCTGACGCGCCGGCAGAAGGCCAGCATCGACCTGCGCAAGATGCGCGTCGTGGCGCTGCCGCAGCGCTCCCGGGTGCGGTTCGTCATGACCCTGCGCCGGATCACCCGCAGCGACGCCTTCGACCAGGTGCTCCAGCTGCGCGTCACCCCGCGCCAGGGCAGCGCCTGGTCCGCCGGCTTCGACCTCGGGGTGCAGGACCGCGAGGTCTTCGCCTTCTTCGACGAGGGCACCACCTCGCGCAGCTGCACGCCCCGCCTCGGTGTCGACCGCAGCGCCGGCCGCCTCACGGTGAACGTGCCGGAGCGCTGCGTCCCCGACCGGCCCGGCCGCGTGCGGCTGGCCTCGTTCACGACCCTGTGGCGCAGCGACGCCCCCGCCTACTCCTCGGACCGGCTGCACGTGCCCGGTCTGGTGGACCTGCGATGAGCGCCCCGACGCGGCTGCGCGCCGCCGTCCTCGCCCTGCTCGCGCTCGTGCTGACGGCCGGGCCCCTCGGGCCCGCCTCGCCCGCGGGCGCCGCGGTGGGCGACCGCTACGAGAAGGTGGCGCGCCAGGTCACCAACAAGGCCCGCGCGAACCACGACCTGGTGAAGCTGCGCCGGCAGCGCTGCGTGCAGCGCAAGGCCGAGCGGCACGTGCGGTGGATGGCGAGGAACAACAGCCTGGAGCACCAGGACCTCACGCCGGTGATGGAGGACTGCAAGCTCTCCACCGCCGGCGAGAACATCGCCATGGGCTACTCGACCGGCCGC
This sequence comes from Nocardioides bruguierae, assembly GCF_023554635.1. Lineage (NCBI taxonomy): Bacteria > Bacillati > Actinomycetota > Actinomycetes > Propionibacteriales > Nocardioidaceae > Nocardioides > Nocardioides bruguierae. The sequence continues at coordinate 9,630 of NZ_JAMJPH010000018.1, read as the reverse complement.
CAGGTCGTGCGGGCCTGGATGCGCTCGGAGGGCCACCGCGCCAACATCCTGAACAAGCGGTTCCGCCTCCTGGGCATGGCCGCGGTCAAGGACGACGACGGCCGCTGGTGGGCCGCGCAGGTCTTCGGACGCTGCCGGCGGTGAGCCGGCGGTGACCCGGCCATGACCCGGCCATGACCCGGCGCCGGCGCGGGGACGACGCGCTGCCGGGGCCGCGGGCGACCCACGAGTAGGCCCCGGCTGGACGGGGGCCGTAGTCTGCGCATGTGGCAGGCCCCGACTTCGACAGCGAGATCAAGCAGCTCCAGGCGACGATGCACACCATCGAGCAGGTGCTGGACCTGGAGACGATGAAGGCGGAGATCGCCTCCCTCCAGGAGCAGGTCGCCGCGCCCGACCTTTGGGACGACCAGGCGAACGCCACGCGCGTCACCGGCAAGCTCTCCGACCTCCAGGGCCAGCTCGAGCGCTTCGAGCGGCTGAGCAACCGGATCGAGGACCTCGGCGTCCTCGTCGAGCTCGCGGTCGAGGCCGACGACGCCGACTCCATGGAGGAGGCGCAGCGCGAGCTGCCCAAGGTCAAGACGGCGGTCGAGAGCCTCGAGGTCCGCACGCTGCTCTCGGGCGAGTACGACGCCCGCGAGGCGATCGTGACGATCCGCTCCGGCGCCGGTGGTGTCGACGCGGCGGACTTCGCCGAGATGCTGATGCGCATGTACACGCGCTGGGCCGAGCGCAACAAGTACTCCGTCGAGGTCTTCGACGTCTCCTACGCCGAGGAGGCGGGCATCAAGTCCGCCGAGTTCGCGATCCACGCGCCCTACGCGTACGGCACCCTCTCGGTCGAGGTCGGCACCCACCGCCTGGTGCGGATCAGCCCCTTCGACAACCAGGGCCGCCGCCAGACGTCCTTCGCCGCCGTCGAGGTCGTGCCCCAGCTGGAGCAGACCGACGAGATCGAGATCGACGAGAACGAGGTCCGCACCGACGTCTTCCGCTCCGGTGGGCCCGGCGGCCAGTCGGTCAACACCACCGACTCGGCGGTGCGCCTCACGCACATCCCGACCGGCATCGTTGTCTCCTGCCAGAACGAGAAGTCGCAGCTGCAGAACAAGGCCGCCGCGATGATCGTCCTCAAGGCCAAGCTCCTCGCCCGCAAGAAGGCCGAGGAGGCCGCGCTGAAGAAGGACCTCAAGGGCGACGTCGCCGCCTCGTGGGGCGACCAGATGCGCAACTACGTGCTCAACCCGTACCAGATCGTCAAGGACCTGCGCACCGGCTTCGAGACCGGCAACCCGCAGCCCGTCTTCGACGGCGAGATCGACGGGTTCCTCGAGGCGGGCATCCGCTGGCGCCGCGGCGCGGAGAAGGTCGAGGCCTGAGCCTCGCCCCGCGGGGGCTCAGCGCGCCCGCACCACGCCCGAGGCGGCCGAGGGTCGTGAGAGGCCCTCGGTGTTGCGCGCCTGCACGCGGAAGGACCACCGGCCCCGCGTGAGCCGCAGGGCCTTCCGTGTCACCGACGCCGCCACGTCCACGCGTCGCACCTGCACCACCCGGCCGGCCGCGTCCCACTTCCGCGCCACCACGCGGTAGCCGGTCAGCGCCGCGCCGCCGTCGGAGGACGGGGCGCTCCAGCGCGCCACGGCCGTGACCGCCCCACCCCGACGCCCGGACGAGGCGGCGCCGATGCGCGGACGCCCCGGTGTCGTGGCGGCGCGGGGGATCACCAGCGTCGCGGACGCGGCAGCGGACTCGCCGACGCTGTTGAGCGCCGTCACCGCGATCACGGCCACGTCGCCGGGGGCGAACCCGGAGATGGCGCCACCGGCTCCGCTCGAGACCGTGCCGATGAGCCCACCGGACTCGTAGACCCGGTAGGCCTCGACGGGGGCGCCCCCGTCGGAGGCGGGCTCGGTGAAGGCGAGCAGCAGCAGGCCTGCGTCAGCGTCCCAGGTCAGCACCAGGTCGCTCGGCGCGTCCGGCACGGTGGCGGTGCCGGCGTCCGTGGTGAGACCGGTGGTGGCGACGGGGGAGTCCCCGACCGCGTTGGTGGCGCGCACGCCCACCGTGTACGTGGTGCCCGCGGACAGGCCGGTCAGCGCCCGGCTGGTCGTGCCGGCGGACACCGTCGCGACGTCGGCGCCGTCGAGGCTGACCACGTAGCCGGTCACGGCGCTGCCGCCGTCGGAGGCCGGTGCCGCCCAGGAGACGGTCGCCGTGGTCGTGCCGGTGGCGGTGGCGCTCACGCCGGTGGGCGTGCCGGGGGCCGTGGCGGAGGAGGTCTCGCAGCCGGAGACCGCGAGCGTGTAGCCGCCGAGCGAGCCGTAGTCGCCGTAGCCGCCGGCGGCCCAGCTGCCGTTGCCGACGCCGTCGAGGCGCGCGAACAAGGGCTCGTCGACCACGCTCACCGTGGCCGCGGCTCCGGTGCCCGAGGCAGTGACGCCGTCGCCGGCCGCGGAGGCCGGGTCGGCCGTGGCGAGCGTGGCGCCGCCGGCGTCCAGCACCTGCAGCTCGAGGTCGAGGTTCGGGCTGGTCTCGGCGGTCGCGGCACTCACGGTGACCTCGCCGGTGCAGGTGCCGAGGGCGAAGACGTCGACGTCGGTGGGCGTGCCGATCACCCCGGACGTCGGCAGCGCGGTCGCGGACGCGGCGGCCACCGTGTCGCCCACGTCGTCGGTGCGCCGCGGGGCGCCGTTGGCGGCGATCAGCGACAGGTCGTCCTCGGTGTTGCTGGGGCTCGGGTACTCGCCCTTGCTCCACTGCACCAGCGGGCGCCACGTCGAGCCCATGATCGGCCCCCAGATGCCCTGGCCGCCGTAGTAGGCCGTGCCGCCGGAGACCCCGTCGTGGGAGAGCCCCAGGTTGTGGCCGACCTCGTGGCTGACGGTGCCGGTGATGGTCTCCACGTCGTCGTAGTAGCCGGTGAACGCCCAGGCGGGGGAGTAGTAGGCGCTGCTGGTGTCGTCGAAGACGTCGACGTAGGCGATGCCGGTGCAGCCGCTGCTCACGCACAGCGCGGCGTGCGCGACCAGGTCGTCGGTGACCATGGCGTGCGCGCCGTAGACCTGGTCTCCGGAGCCGGAGCGGGTCAGCGCCGCCGCCCCCGGGTCCTGCGTCGTCACGTCCACGGCGAACGGCGCGAAGTCCTCGGCGACCTGCTGCCACACCTGCTGGATCAGCGCCCGCTCGGCGGTGCTGAAGGTCGAGTAGTCGGCGTCGTAGGAGAACCCGAGGACGCTCGTGGTGGTCAGCTTCCAGGCGTTCCAGGCCGTGCCCGAGACGGTGCCGCCGTCGAAGTCGATGAAGATCGTGCGCTGAGCGCCCGGCAGCGAGTGCAGGGTGAAGGTGTCCTCGGCCGGGACGACGAGGTCGGCCGCCGTGGCCTGCGGGGAGGCCTGGTCGCGGTTTGCGGCCAGCTCGTCGCGGTAGAACAGCCGGCCCGTGGGGTCCAGCCAGGCCGTGCGGTCCTCGCGCAGCACCTCGGCCAGCGCCCGGCCGGTCAGGTCGTTGAGCGCTGCCGCGGTGCCCAGGTCCTCACCGAGCAGCCGCACAGCCCGCGTGCCCCGGGCCGGGGCGGGCAGCAGGTCGGCGTCGACCACCGTGAGGTCGGAGGCGGGCTCGTCCGCGGCCTGCGCCGGCGCCAGGGGCCCGGCCACGGGTGCGGCCAGGGCGGCGGCGGCCACCGTCGCGGCGGCGAGCGCGAGCAGGCGGGCGCGACGAGGACGGCGGAGGGAGCGGGGGGAGTCCACGTCGGCAGGCTAGGGGCGCGCGCGCACCGCGGAGGCGGTCTTCACCGACTCTTGTCGATACCCGTCGCCGGCGTTGTCCGTGCAGGTCAGGATCAGTCCGCGGCGCCGGCGAGCGCCACCGCGGCGCACCAGGCGTCCGAGCGGCGCAGGAGGGCTCCCGTGGCCACGTCGCTGGGCGCGGTCACGGTGCAGGTCAGCCACGCCTCGCCGAGCAGGCCCGCGCGGACGACGGCCCGGCCGGCGTCCGAGGAGCACACGGCGGTGGCGCCGACCGTGCCCAGCACGTCGGCGTCGGAGCGCTCCTGGCAGGTCACCCCGTCGCCGGAGACGGAGTCGGCCAGCCCCCGCGCCAGGCTCCGGGCCCGCCCGGTGCCGACCGCCGGCGCGTAGACCCACGCCTGGACGCCGGGCACCACCGCGGCGCCGCGGCCGGTGGTCCAGCGGCAGCCGTACTCGTGCGCGACGTCGCTGGTGCCCTCGGCCAGTCCCTGGGTGAGCACGGTGGTGTCGCCGTCGTCCCACCGCGCCAGGCTGGGCACCCGCCCGCCCTCGCGACGGCCCAGGGCGGCCAGCACGGCGGCGTCCGGCACCTGGTCGCAGAACGACGCCCGCTCGACCACCAGGTCGGGCTGCTGCGCCGAGAGCCCCGCCACGGACGAGGGGGAGGGGACGAGGTCGGAGGCGGAGACCGTCTCGCCGGGCACGGCGGCGCCGCCGTCGTCCGTGGTGCCGCCGGAGGTGCACGCGGTGAGCGTTCCCCCCAGGAGCACGCAGGCCGCCAGGACGAGGCTGACGGGGCGGGGGAGCCGGGCACGCATGTGAGGGAGGGTACGGATGCGCGCCACGCGTGCGGATGCCGGGGACGCTCAGGTGGTCCGCGTAACCTCCTTCGGGTGATCCGCTTCGAGAAGGTCTCCAAGTCCTACCCGGGCGGGGGCGCCCCCGCGCTCGACCAGGTCTCGATCGACGTCGAGAAGGGCGAGTTCGTGTTCCTCGTCGGCGCCTCCGGCTCCGGCAAGTCCACGGCGCTCCGGCTCGTGCTGCGCGAGGCGCGGCCCACGTCCGGTCGTGTCTACGTGGCCGGCAAGGAGATCAACCGGCTCGCCGGCTGGAAGGTCCCGCGGCTGCGCCGCCAGATCGGCACCGTGTTCCAGGACTTCCGGCTGCTGCCGAACAAGACCGTCGCCGAGAACGTCGCGTTCGCCCTCCAGGTCACCGGCTACTCGCCCAAGGAGATCCGCTCCCGCGTCCCGGAGACGCTGGAGATGGTCGGCCTGGACGGCAAGGCCGACCGGATGCCCGACGAGCTCTCCGGCGGCGAGCAGCAGCGCGTCGCCGTCGCGCGCGCCTTCGTGACGCGGCCGATGATCCTGGTGGCCGACGAGCCCACCGGCAACCTCGACCCCGGCACCACCGTCGGCATCATGAAGCTGCTGGACCGGATCAACCGGACCGGCACCACCGTGCTGATGGCCACCCACGACCACGGGATCGTCGACCAGATGCGCAAGCGCGTCGTCGAGCTCGAGCACGGCCAGGTCGTCCGCGACCAGGACCGCGGCGTCTACGGCTTCCAGCACTGACGCCCCCGCCTCCCCTCCCGCACGTCTCCCCGCCCGCGCAGCACTGAAAGGGCACTCCTCCCGCCATGCGCTACGTCCTCTCGAACCTCGGCCAGGGCCTGCGACGCAACACGTCGATGCACCTGGCCGTGATCCTCACGCTCTTCGTCTCGCTCACGATGGTCGGCACCGCGCTGATGGTCCGCAGCCAGGCGGAGAAGACCGTCGACCAGTGGGGCAGCGAGCTCCAGATCACCGTCTACCTGTGCCGCGCGGACGACTCCAACGCCCGCTGCCTCGGCGAGGTCAGCAACGAGGAGAAGCGCGCGATCGGGCAGGTGCTCGACGACAGCGCCCAGGTCGACTCGTGGGAGCTGGAGTCCAAGGCCGAGGCGTTCGAGAAGGTCAAGGAGCTCTACTCCGACGACGCCGACCGCTTCGAGGGCGAGAACGCGGTTCTCACCGAGGACGACATGCCGGAGTCGATCTGGGTCACGCTGAAGTCGCCGGACCAGTTCGAGGCGGTCACCAGCGCCGTCGCCGGTCTGGACGGGGTGTCGTCGGTGCGCGACCAGCGCCAGACCATCAACCCGCTGCTGAAGATCATGAGCGGCATGCAGGTGGGCTCGCTGGCCATCGCCGTCGCGCTCATCATCGCGGCCCTGCTGCTGGTCGCGAACACCATCCGACTGACCGCGTTCGCCCGCCGCAAGGAGATCGGCATCATGCGCCTGGTGGGTGCCTCCGGCGCCTACATCGCGCTGCCGTTCCTGCTGGAGGTGCTGGTCACGACGCTGGTCGCGGTCGGCCTCGCCGTCGGCACCCTGGCCGGCTTCATGTTCTTCGGCGTGCAGCGGGTCTTCAGCCAGTACCTGGGCTTCATCCCGTGGATCGGCTGGGAGGACTGGGCCTTCGCCTCGATCGTCGTCGCGATCCTCGGGCCGGTGCTCAGCCTCGTCCCGACACTCCTGCTCACGTCGAAATACCTCAAGGTCTGACTCCGGGCGCGTACCGTCGCTGCCGATGCGTCACATGAGCACCATGCGACGCATCGCAGCACGTACCACCCTCGAACAGGCAGGACACCCGGTGCGCTTCTTCCCCAGCGCCAGCCGACAGCGCCTCGCCGCGGCCCTCACGGCCGGGGCCCTGGCGCTCGGAGTCGTGGGCTCCGGTGCCGTCAGTGGCACCGCGGCCGTCGTGACCGGACAGGCGGCCAGCGCCGCCCCCGCGGGCCTCGTCTCCGCGGCCGACTCCGACGAGCTCAAGAAGAAGAAGAAGGACGTCGGCAAGAAGATCGACGGGGCCGAGGACGACCTGGAGGAGGCCTCCAGCGGCCTGCGCCGGGCGATCAACCAGCTCGACCGGGCCCGGGCCGCGCTCAACGAGGCGCGCGCCGAGCTCACCGTCGTCCGCGACAAGCTGCGTGACGCGCGCTCGCGCGACGCCCTCATGCAGGACCGGCTCGACGCCGCCGAGGCCCGGCTCAACCGGGCCCGCACCGACCTGGCCTCCGGCGTCCGCGACCTCGCCCGCCAGCAGGACCAGGTCAAGGACTCGATGATCGACTCCTACCTCGACGGCCCGGCCGAGCTCGACGCGATCATGGGTCTGCTCACCGACGGCAGCGCCGAGGACGTGGCGCGCCAGCAGGCCGCCGCCGAGGCGATGGTCGGCCACCAGACCCGGATGTACGACGAGCTCGACGCCGCCGCGGTGCTGCTCGGCGTCCGCGAGGAGCAGGTCTCCGCCGCTCGCGAGGAGGTCGCCGCCCAGCGCGAGGCCGCCGCCGACCACCTCTCCACCGTCACCTCCCTCGAGGCCCAGGCCGAGGCCGCCCGGGACCGGGTGGCCTCCACCGTCTCCGCTCGGATCAGCGCGAAGCAGCGGGCCGCCACGGTCAAGCAGCGCGACCTGCGGACCCTGCGCCGGCTCAAGGCTCGCGAGCGTCGGCTCCAGGGCCGCATCGAGCGGGCCGCGCAGCGCTCCGGCACGAACGTGCGTGCCAAGGCGTCCGGCTACCTGACCCGTCCGGTGCCAGGCGCCGTCACCTCCCCGTTCGGCTACCGCATCCACCCGATCTACGGGTACTGGGGCCTGCACGACGGCACCGACTTCGGCGTCTACTGCGGCGAGCCCATGCGGGCCGCGGGCTCGGGCACCGTGATCGCCAAGTACTACTCCTCGGTCTACGGCAACCGCCTCTACCTCTCGCTGGGCAAGGTCAACGGCCGGTCGCTGACCGTCGTCTACAACCACGCCCAGGGCTACCGCTACGACGTGGGCGACTACGTCCAGCGCGGCAACGTCGTGGGCCGCGCCGGCACCACCGGCTGGTCCACCGGCTGCCACCTGCACTTCACGGTGCTGGTCGACGGCACCGCCGTGGACCCGATGAACTGGCTCTCCTGAGCCTCGTCCTGCACCGTCCCGCCTGCCGGATGTGAATGCGGTTGACCTGATCAGGGAGACTGGGGGCATGGCGAAGGAGCAGGGCACCAAGATGATCGCGCAGAACAAGAAGGCGCGACACGACTACGCCATCGAGGACACCTACGAGGCCGGTCTGGTGCTCATGGGCACCGAGGTGAAGTCGCTGCGCGAGGGGCGCGCCTCCCTCGTGGACGGGTTCATCGACATCGACCGTGGCGAGGCCTGGCTGCACGGCGTGCACATCCCCGAGTACCTCCAGGGCACCTGGACGAACCACTCCGCCCGCCGCAAGCGCAAGCTGCTGCTGCACAAGGCGGAGATCGACAAGATCGAGCGCCGCGTGGCCGAGAAGGGGCTCACGGTCGTGCCGCTGGCCCTGTACTTCGTCAACGGCCGCGCCAAGATCGAGATCGCCACCGCCCGAGGCAAGAAGAGCTGGGACAAGCGCCAGGCCATCGCCGAGCGCACCGCCAAGCGCGAGACCGAGATCGCCGTCGGCCGCCGGCTCAAGGGCCACGCGGACTGACGACAGCCGGCTCATCCTGGGGGAAACCGGTGGACACGGCCGCACCGACGACCGGTTCCTGGGATCATCGGTGCCCGTGGACCCCGAGCGCACCCCCGAGCCGGTCTCTGCACCCCTGCCGCTGACGACCGAGCAGACCTGGAGCGCCGTCGCGCGCGAGCGGCGGTACGTGGCGGACCTTGTGCAGTCGCTGACGCCTGCGCAGTGGAGCACCCCGTCCCTGTGCCGGGCGTGGACCGTGGGCCAGGTGGCGGTGCACCTGACCGCCCCCATGACCATCTCGGTGCCCGACCTGGCGCTGGCCGTGGCCACGCACTGGTTCTCCTACGACAAGGCGATGAACGCGCTGGTCAAGGAGCGTGCGGCCGCGCTGCCGGACGACGAGGGCGCCGAGATCGTGGCCGACCGGCTGCGCACCGGGTGCGGCAACCGCTTCGCCCCGCCCGGCCTCGGCCCGCTCGCCCCGCTGACCGACCTGCGGGTGCACACGCTCGACATGGCGGTGCCGCTCGGGCTGGACGTGGCCCACGACCCCGCCGTGTGGCCGCACGTGCTCGGGTTCCTGGTGGGCACGCCGGCCCGTCTCGGGGCGTTCACCCGCGGACGTCGCCCGGCGGTCACCCTCACGACCACCGACGTCGACTGGACCCACGGCACCGGCCCCCGCGTCGAGGGCCCGGCCCACCGGGTCGCGCTGGCGCTGACCGGGCGCTCGCGGGGCCTCGACGGGCTCACCGGCCCGGGCGTGGAGCCGCTGCGGGCCTGGATTGCCCGCTGACGTCCTGACCTGCGGGTACCCGCACCCGAGCGCGCGACCGCCCGGGAACAAACGGGTGGACGGCGGCCGTTACACTGGGTGCGTACAACTCAAGAGGGGCTGATCGGTTTCGACTGGGGACGTTGTCTCCAGGGGAAGCGGGTCGAGAAGCCAGCGCCATCTCGTAAAAGTCGCTGGAAACCTATAACTGCCAACGCTAAGCGCAGTTCCTTCGCTCTCGCCGCCTGAGCGGTGATCGAAGCGTCAGACCGGGCATCCGTCTCCGTCCCGGACCCTGGCGTCGACTAGGAGACTTGCTGTTCAGCTGCTGTCAGGGCGGCTGACCGGGACTCAAACCTGACTGAGCCTGTCGGTGACGTGTTCGTGCGAGCACCGGGGCTGAGAAAACGAACAGCACGAACTGCACCCGGAGAAGACCTGGTCCAGCGCCACAGGACGCGGGTTCGATTCCCGCCAGCTCCACAGCGACAGCCCTCTGACACGACGGCCGCCCCGGGTCCGGGGCGGCCGTCGTGCTGTGCGAGGGGCGGGGGGGGGGGGGCGGGGCGCAGCGGGCCGTGGTGGCAACCCCCCCCCCGCAGG